>JANXSH010000114.1 GCA_025356615.1 Planctomycetia bacterium
ATATAGTCTCCTTGCCAAGTCTTTGAAAAACGTGCCCTCAGCGAAGCAGTTTGCGTCGATCCACGCTTACTGAACAAACGCTTTATCATTGTCCTGTAATCACTTACGGCTGGAAAATAACTCCTAAACCCTAGACAGAGGAACACGGATGAACACAGATAAAGGCATGAGTAGAGAAAAATTGCGCTTCGTCTTTCACCCGTGTTCATCCGTGCCCCTCTGTGGTTGATAAGAATATAATCGGGGAGTCAGGACACGCCCAGCACCACTCGCCGCCCTTCCTTCCGACTCACACGGGTGGCCCGCAGCCAGTCGAGGCCGCAAAAGAGACTGTCGAGGTCCGTGAAGGACTCCTCCTCGACGGCGGACAAGAACCCCTCGAGCGAGGCGAGTTCCGCCACGCCTCGCGGCAGACGGTAGTCGAATCGCCCCTCGGCGTTGCGCCAACTCAGTCGCCCCGGCAGGGAGAGCGCCGCCACGCCCTGCTCGGCCTGGAGGGCCAGCCGACAGTGGGGCATCGAAGACGAGTACAGGAGGATATTCGCCACGTTGCCTTTGCCGAACTCGACCGTGAGGCACGCCATGTCGGGTCGGTCCGGTATCGAAGAGGCCGTGATCGCCTGGGGCCGGAGGCCCATCAGTCTGCTGCACTCGTCGAGTAGCGCCAGCGCGGCGGGAGAGCGCAGCGGATCCGCTCCGAGATTGCCCGCCCAGCTCGCCTGGATCAAGTTGACTGGGCCGATCGCCTCGACCACCCGATCCTCGAAGGCGCGAACGAGGAAACGGAGCCTCGGCCATGCCGCGAGGTGGATGCGGGCACCGGGCACCGACGCACGAAGCGCATCGATCCGGTCCTCGTCCACGACAGGCGAGACCGCCTGATACACCGGCTTGTCTACATGAGCCGCCTGCAATAACGGCCATAATCCCATCCAGCCGCCACTCGTCAGCATGATGGCATCGATGTCTTCGCGCTCGACCAGCTCGAGGATCCCACCCATCGCAGGACACTCGGAGCGATCGGCCTCTTCGGTGGATCGATTCGCCACGCAGTCGAAGACTGTCTGGATACGAACCGCCTTCCCCATCGCCGCCATCGCGGGCTGATAGTGGTGCCAACGCCGACCGAGGCCGAGAACGCCCAGGCGCAGACCTGATTCCATGTCTCCTCCTCCTCTTGGATAGGATACGCGGAGTGAGGGTGACAGGACACGATCCCACCGAAGATACACGAAATGCGGAATAGTCAAGTGAGGAAGGATGGATAATGTAGGCGGAGTGCGATGCCTGTCTACGCAGCGCGAATCGTGCTGGTTAGACTGATCTGATCGGCCACGTTGGTTAGACACTCGAGGTACTTCATCCCATGACACGCGAACCTGGACCTCGTCGGTTGTTGCTGATTGCCGAGGAGCCGTTGCGGTCTGTCTGGCGCGGATTGCTGCCGGCAGACTGGGAAATCGGCGTCACGGGGAGCGTCGAACACTCCCAACTGATCCAGCGCATCGGCGCGTGTGACATCGTTCTTGTCTCGGGTGATCGCTTGGGGTCGAAAGACCCGGAGACGGCGGCCCGGCTGTTCTTCGAGGGAGGCTCTCCCGTCGTCGTCGTCTCGGACCGCACGGACGAAAAGGTACTGGATGCCGTCCGCGGCGGGGCGATTTGGGTGCCGGCAGCCGTTGCCCGTGAACAGCCGAATCTACTCGTTGCCATCCTCGACCGTGCGGTGGCAGCTGCCGAGCGATCCAGCGCAGCGCCGGCCACCTGCGAATGCCAGGCGCGGGTCGATCGCCTCCTGAATTTGCTCTGGCAGGCGACTCCGGGCACAGGGCCGGGGCCGTGGTTCAGCCAGCGCCACATGCTCGAACGGCTGGACGAGGAGGTGGCGCGGACCCAGAGGGACGGCTCGCCGCTGTCCGTGATCCTCGGCGAAGTGCATCCCGATCGCACGACCTCGCTGGACCCCGATCAGGTGTCCCGATTGCAGGAGTGGGCCTCGCAGCAGATCGGGAAGAACAAACGGCGTTGCGATGTCGCGGGCCAATACGGACTCGACGGGTTCATGCTCGTCCTGCCTCGCGCCACCCCTGAGCAAGCCAAGGGCGCTTGCCGTCGGCTACGAAGTGTCCTGGCGCATCCCCCCCAGGGACTACCGGAGTTCCACGTCACGTTCGGCCACGCGGGGGTTCCCGAGGATCGCCCCAACATCGCGGGCCTACTCAGTCGGGCCGAGCAGCGGCTCGAGGATTCGCGTCACGTCGGAGCGACGTGAGCCAAGCCCGAGCATCGGTCAACCTTGCCGCGTAGGTCGATTCCACTTACGTTGGGTGCGGGGGTGGGTATCCCGTCCACACCAGATGGAGGGAGCGACGATGACGGCTCGAGAGATGATCGAGGTCGCCCATACGGGCCTCCTGATCGGCCCTTCGCCGATGTTGCGGTACAACCCTGTCACCCGCCGCGCCGAAAGGGAGGGGGTCGTCCTGACGTACTGGGGGCCGGTCGGGGCTGCGCTCAACAAGGTGACGGTCGTGGGTTCCTCGCCGCCTTTGGCGCGCATCCTGGAACTGGCAGAAGGGTTCTTCGGGCCTGATTCGGGCGGCTTCGGCGTCGTCGTGGAGGCCGAAGCCGGCCACCCTGTCGAGGACGAATTGCGAAACGCGAACTGGGTGGTGTTCGAGGACGAGCCAGCGCTGGTGTTCCCATCCATCCCCGTCGCGCCACCATTGCCGGCGGGGTTGGAGGTGAGGCGCATCACAGACGCCGAGGGTCGTCGCGACCTGCTCCGTGTCCTGATGGCCGGCTTCGGGGAGCCGACATCCGAAGGCGGGACGGAGTTGTCCCCAGACGCGTTCGACTCCTTCGCCCCATCGGTGGCGTGCGCCCTCGACCCCGAGATCAGCCTGCTCGTGGGCTACATCGACGGAGAGCCTGCCTCGTCGGCCTTCCTGTTCACGGTCGGTCCGATCGCGGGCATCACGGGTGTGGCGACGGTCCCGGCCTATCGGCGGCGCAGGATCGGCACGGCCATGACCTGGGAGGCACTACGCGAGGGAGCCGCGCGGGGCTGCACCTGTGCCACGCTGGCGGCGCTGGGAGCCAGTTACGATCTCTACCGGAAGATGGGGTTCATCCGAGTGTGCAACCACCGCGCCTACGGCCCGCCTGCGGGGGGAGCCGATGCGACCGGGACACCAGCCGGGATGATTCCGAATGACCAATCTCCCATTTCTGACGAAATGGGCGTTGCTGGATTCGAACCAGCGACCCCTACCGTGTGAGGATAGTGCTCTAACCAGCTGAGCTAAACGCCCGAGGCATACTCGATCGGACACACCGGCGGCGAATGGGGTTCGCCGCCGATGGTTTTACGCTATCGGCCCGAGGATCTTGTGTCAAGCCTTGGGCTGGGTCGTGATGTTGACCGGACTGTCTTCGAACTTCGGGGCGGTGGTCATCACGCGCTGGGGCGGACGCTGCTCGAGGGCCGGAGTCTCGACGCGCGTGGCGACGGGTTGCGAACTCGTGTCGATCTCGTCCTCTAGCCCCTTGATGCCCTTCTTGAACTCGACGATGCCCTTGCCGAGGTAGCGGCCGACTTCCGGCAGCTTCCGTCCGAAGAGCAGGACGCCGATGATGAGCAGGATGACCATTTCCGAGGCACCGAGGCCAGGGAGGAACGCGAAAAGAGAAGCCATGTCTATTTCCTTACTTATGCGATGGTGATTCGTTCGTGGGATCGAGTCTCTTCACTATATCGGTCCGGGAGGCTGCCGGACAAGGAAAAACCGCAGGTTCTCAGCGAGGCGAGTCGCCCGCGCCGGTGATATCGTCTCTCAGGTCATTCGCCTCGCGGCGGAACGCGCTGACCGATTTACCCAGCGAGCGTGCCACGCCGGGAAGCTGACTCCCGAACAATAGCATACCGATGAACAGAATGACCACGACCTCGGCCATACCCAAGCCTAGCATGTTTCGTCTCCTGTGCAGGGATGCGAAGCAGATCCTTCCGGCGGGCCATGCGAACATGGGGAAGGGTGCATCCGGTGGGATCGAATTGGAGGGGTCGGAGCAACGACGCCCTGCGGGGAGGTTCAGAGACGAACCACATACATCCTATCGCGCGATTCACCGAGAGGGCAACAGGAAAACGACGGAATCAAGGATTTTTCGTGACGATCCTGGTGAATGCCGGGATGCCCCTCGATCATCGAATCTACGATGTCTGCGGCTTCTCTCGGTCTTTCACCCGCACCAGAAGTAGCATGGCGATGAGGGCCAAGGCCGCTCCCCACCCGAACGCTACCAGCGCCCCATAGACCTGGTACAACGCCCCGAAGATCAGGCTCGACGGCAACGTGGCGATGCCGATGGCGAAATTGTACCAGCCATAGGCCAGTCCCTTGTGTTCGCCACCTACGAGGATCGCCACCAGCGCCTTCTCGGCAGGTTCGGTCAGTCCGTAGAACAGGGCGTAACACAGGAAAAGGGCCCAGGCTTCCCAGGCGTCCGTCGCCAGTCCGAAGCCGAGGTAGACCACGGTATACACGAACCAGCCCAGGTAGATGAACGACCGGGGGCCGAATCGGTCCACCGCACGACCCAGGAGCAAGTTGCTCACGCTCTTGACGACGTGAAAGGCGCACCACAGGAGCGGTAGTGCCACCGTCGGCACACCGAGTTCACTGGCCCGAACCAGGAGGAAGGCGTCACTCGAGTTCCCCAGCGTGAAGACCACCAGGGCCAGCAGGTAGAGTCGAAAGTTGCGGTCGAAAGGTCGAAGCGTCAGGTTCAGGGGTTCCCTGGGCGGCTGGGTCGCGGGGGACTCTCGCAGGCCGAAGAGCAGCAGTCCCACGACCAGGATTCCCGGCACGATGGTCAGGAGGAACAGGGTCCGCAGTTCGCCCGTCCAGAGAAGGAGGAACCCGGCGGCCAGGAGGGGGCCGATGGCGGCCCCGAGGTGATCCATCGCCCTGTGGAACCCGAAGGCCCGACCCCGGATCGAGGGGTCGGTCGAGTCCGCAATGAGGGCGTCCCGTGGCGCGGCGCGGACTCCCTTGCCGATCCGGTCCCCGACCCGGATCAGGAGCAACTGCCAGGGGGCGACGATGACGCCGATGAGCGGGCGAATGACGGCGGTCAGGGAGTAGCCGAACAGGAGGAAGCCTTTGCGCCGACCGGCCCGATCCGAGTGGCCCCCCGACCAGAGTTTCAGAATGCTGGCGAGGGAATCCGCCACGCCCTCGATGACGCCGAGGTAGAAGCGATTCCCTCCCAGGACCGTGAGCAGGAAACTGGGCAGCAGCGGAAAGATCATCTCGCTGGCGATGTCGTTCAACAGGCTGACCCCGCCCAGCACTTTGACGTTGCGAGGGAGTGCCGGGTGGGAGGCGGGGTCGGAGGTCGAGTCGGTCCGGCTCAATGAAATCTCGCTCGTCTGTGGAGGGAAGGCTTACCCCGGTACGAGAACCAGTCCCGCGAGTCGGTCGTGCAGCGCTCGCCTCGGGCCGCGGACGGCGCGGAACGCGAAGACCAGCAGCAGTAACAAGGCCACCCACCAGAGTCCCCACGCCAGCCACCCGGCGTAGGCCTGATAGTCCGGGTCCCAGCCGTTGCCGTACACCAACCGGAACAGGTCGATCAGCAGGGAGACAGCGAGGAGCGAGACGATCGGCGACCAGATGAACAACTCGCGGAGGAAGCAGCGCCAGCGCGGGGCGCAATGACCCTGGCGCGTCACCATCGCGATGCCCAGCAGTCGGGGAACGAAACCTCCGCGCGTGAGGAAGGCCCAAGTCGCCCAGGCGAGGGGCCACACCGCCAGGCCGAGCAGGATGTCGCCGAAATCAGCGAGTAACATCTTTGCCAAGTCGGCGGGGCCGTGTTTCAGGGATTCGTCGAAGTCGTCGAGATCCTCGAGATCCTGACGGCGGTTCTCGAGTTCCAGGGGATCGACGAGCGCGGACGGGTCGCCGAAGAAGTTCTGCTGGAGGTTCTCTTCGACTCGTTTGAACGATTCCGCGAAGAACCAGCCCCACCCGCCGAGGACGTTTTCTCGCTGGAGTTGGGTCTCGTTGAACCTGGCCCAGAGGGCGCGATTCTCGGCGCGTCTGGCCGTGTTCGGAACGCTTTCGACCACCGACTCGTTGACGGCGATGTCGTACTCGAGCTTCGCCTGCATGTAGAAGCAGGAGAAAAACGCCCAGAGCAAAACGCCCGGCCCGATGGCGAACATGCACACGAGGCCGGGGACCACCAGGGCCGCATTCGCCGCGACCTGGAGCGCCCGCGCGGGACGCGATATCTCGACCGGCCCGTCGCGCACTTCCTGGATCGCCATGAACACCTGCTCGAGGGATCGATCCTCTCCCATGAGGTCGGCGAGGAACGCGGACGCCGCCCGAGGGACGGCCGCCTGGATCGGTCGGCGGAGGTCGTCCGCCGCGCGCGGCGCGCCCTCGAGGGCGGTCGCCGCCACCTGGCGGAGCAAGTCGAGGGGCGACGTGACGAACACCTGTCCCCCGAGCGGTACGTCGAGCAAGACGACCTGGCCGTTCGCCTGGAGCCACACCCGTTCGGGCGCGAAACGATCGGGCAGAGTGCCATCGTGGCTCGAGGCCAGCATCTCCTCCGCCAACTGCTCGAGGATGGTCAAGGTGTCCGTCCAGCCCAGAGGCCGACGAGGCGTCACGACGCTCAGGAGGGGCTGACCCGCCGCCGCGAGGAACGCATCCCAGCGCCGGCCCTCGGCGACGCCGCCGGTCAGCCAGCGACACCGGCCCGGCCGGCCGGTCTCGATGCGCTCTCTCGACATCGGCCCCTCGTCCGTCTCGTGCAGCCAGAGCCAGACCGGTCGGCCCAACGTCTCCTCCTCGGCGTGGTAGACCTGTCCCTCGTCGTTCTGGCTCGCGAGGGCGCAGACGCGAAGGCCGCCGAATCGCCTCGGGATCCCGTCGGGCAGGGCCGACTCCTTCGGCCAGACCGAGGCACCGGCGCGGAACCGGGGTCGCTTCTCCGGCAGGCGGATCAAACACGTCCCGCTGAGCCATTCGTGCAGCGCCCGCAGGCCGTTACGACGCCGCATCGTTGAGGCCAGGATCAGAAGCCCGAAGGTGCCCGAGAGGACGGGAACGACGCCAAACAACACGCCGACCTTCACGACGCGGACGATCAAACTCTGGTCGTTCGCCGTCGTCAACCGACTCATCATCCCCAGGAGAACGAGTCCGGCGATCAGCGCCATGCCGTCCTTGAACAGATAGAAGCACAGCGTCCGTAGCCCCGAGCGCCACCACCTCGGCCGGTCCGCCGTCGCGACCTCGCGGACCCTCAGTCCCATGAGGTACTTGCCCGGCGACCATCCCCACAGAGCCTCGGGCACGGCGAAATAGAGCAGGCCGCACAGAAGACTCAGCAGGACCGATCCGACGAGCGTGGCCGCATTTTGCGCGCCGGAGTCGGTCATCAGTCCGCGTACCCAGTCAGGTTCCGTCACGCCGGCCACCGCCACACTCGCGACGAGCTTGAGCGGCGTCCGGCCCACGACATCGATCAAGTAGGCGCAGACGCGCCAGCCCAGCCCCGCGTAGCACTGCTCCGGCTCCACGAACGGGACGAGCGCCAGGCGCAGGTCTTCCAGGCTCTGCCAGCGATTCTTGCGGGACCGCTCCAGCCCGCGCAGGACGACCTCGTCGAGGGTGCGGGGGATCTCCGGCCGCAGGGTCCGCATCGAAGGGGCCGGCTCCGTGACGGTGCGGGCCAGCGTCGAGGCGGCGTCGCCGTCGTGGAACGGTGCCTTCCCCGTGAGGAGGAAGTAGAGCGTCGCGCAGGCGGAGTAGATGTCCGTGAAGTAATCGACGTTGTCGTTGCGGATCTGCTCGGGCGAGGCGAACAGTAGGGTTCCCAGGAACGCGCCGCTCCGCGTCAGAGCTTGCTCCGTGACGAGCGACTTGGCGAGTCCGAAGTCGCCGACCTTGACGCGCCCTTCGCCGTCGAGGAAGCAGTTGGACGGCTTCACGTCGCGGTGGACGACGCCGCAGCGGTGCGCCTCCTCCAGCCCCTCGATGATGTCGAGGATGTGCCGGATCGCCTCGGGGATGCCGAGGCGGCCCGTCGCCTCGACGCTGTCCTGTAGGTTCTGGCCGGGCATCAACTCCATGACGATGTAGGGCCGGCCCGCCTCCTCGTCCGCCCCGAGGACGAAGACGCAGCGCGAGTGCTGGATCGTGGCCGCCAACCGGCCCTCTCGGCGGAATCGCTCGACGGCATCGGGCGAGTCGGCGAACTCGGCGCGGATGAGCTTCAGGGCGACGCGCCGGCCGGTCGCCGTCTCCTCGGCCTCGTAGACCGAACCCATCCCGCCGCCGCCGATTCGTCTCGAGATGCGGTAGCCCCCCAGGAGGACGGGCACGTCGGACTTCGAGCCGTTGGAAGGCGAGGCGGCGACCGTGGCGAGGAGGTCGATCGCGGGAGTGGCGAGGGTCGGCGCGCCGACGCTCATCGGCCGGCCGCAGTTCGAGCAGAACCGTGGGGCCAGGTCCGAGTAACTCAGCTGGTGGCTGCAATGGGGGCAACCGATCTGCATGATCCGCGCCGTCCGTTCTCCGCGCGAGAAGCCGCACCCCGCGACACGCGGAGCAGGTCAACTCTTGGCCAAAACCTCGATTTTGCTCGAGCCGCTGAGCGTGACGCTCGACAGCTCGCCGTTGTCCTTCGTGAAGTGGACCGTGGCGACGACGATGTCGTCTTCCGGCAAGCGGTCCGTCGCCAGGCCGGTCGCCAGGAAGTTCGTGTCGCGGAACACGCCCTCGACGGTGGTCGTCCACTCCGACCGGCTGTTCATGCGCACGGTCTGCGTGATCCGAATGCGGTCGCCGACCTTCAGGCCGCGAACGATCTCGGTGAGGGCCGCCGGGATGGGCCGGGTCGAGGACGGGAGTCGGTTCGGCAAGGTCATGTCGTGACTCCGTGGGCGTTGGCCTGGCCTCGGACCAGGGCGATTCGGCCCGTTCGGGCCAGTTCGATGATGCCGTAGGGCCGCATGAGGTCGATGAACGCCTCGATCTTGTCCTCGCGCCCGGAGTTCTCGATGATGAGCGTGTCCTCGCTGATATCGACGACGCGGGCGCGGAACATCTCGACGAGTAGGCTGATCTCCATGCGCTTGGACGGCGGGGCCTTGACCTTGATGAGCATCAGGTCGCGCTCGACGAAGTTTTCGGCGGAGATGTCGTGGACCCTGACGACGGTGACGACCTTGTCGAGCTGCTTGCGTAACTTGTCGAGGACGCCGTCGTCCCCTCTGACGACGACCGTCATCCGCGAGAGGTTGGGGTCCTCGGTCTCCCCGACCGCGAGGCTATCGATGTTGAAGCCGCGCGAGGCCATCATCCCCGAGATGTGAGCCAAAACCCCAGGCTGGTTCTGCACCAGGGCCGACAACACGTGTCGCATTCCATTCGTCTCCGTCGAGTTCGATCATCGCTACCTAAATGAGGATAGGGATGGAGGGGTCAAGCGACCAGACGCGGGGGATCCCAAGTCCACGGGTCGCGATCGGTGGGCTTAGCCGTCGATTCACCCACGGATTAGCCTTGTGGCCTCCCAGAGGCATGGCTATCACCCGCAATAGCATTGAAAGTCCACCGTTGTCAAGGAGATGATCGATGGCACAACTGCGTGTGGCGACGACGATGGTCGGTGCGCTGGCGGCCACCACCCTCCTATGCTTTGGGAGTGGGACGTGGTGGTTTTCCGCCAAGGCCCGAGAACGTACAGAAGATGAGCAGGCGGCCGCATCGAAGTTACAAGAGGAGGAGTTACGAGAGGAGACCGTTCGACGACTTCACCGGCAGAGCCAGTAGGGCATCCGAGGGAAAGCGCGAACATCACTTCTGGAGTGGTGGAGATCCGACATGGACTTTCCGGCCCACCTCGGCAAGGACGCCACAACTAACGTATTGCGGCTCCGCAAACTGCCTAAAGGGAAAGCGCCCGAAGAGTCGCCCCCAATACCTGAAGGAAGAGCAGATCGCCCAGGCGACTAACTACACCCATCTCCATCCATCTGACAACAAATGCCGCAACCTGGATGAGAATAGGGATGGAGGGGCCAAGCGACCAGACGCGGGGGGACGGTGATTGACCGGGCGCGGGCGGGTGGGGTATGATGGGTCGAGTCCCTCGGGCGAAAAGGAGAGGTGATGATGCGACGAGTCCCACGTTACCCCGGCGAAGAGTTCTCCCATCGCGGGAAGGAAATCTACGCGCGCGTCGTCCGGCCAACCCTGTCGGAGGAAGACATCGGCAAGTTCGTCCTACTCGACATCGAGTCGGAGGATTTCGAGATGGACCCGGACTTACGCAAGGCGTTGAATCGCCTGCTCGAGCGCCGGCCCGACGCGCAGACGTGGCTGGAGCGGGTCGGCTACGTCGCGGCCCACTCTTTCTCAGGTACGTTACCACGCAGGCAAGAATTATGATTCGCGGGGCGGTGAACGCTCGTAACGAGATCCGGATAGACCTCCGGGTTCTGGACGGGGCCGGATTCCACCAGATAGTCGATGCGATACTCGACACCGGATTCAACGGTTGGCTGGCCCTGCCGCATGCGCTGATTACTTCGTTGCAACTCTCGTGGCGGACGCGAGGGCAAGTCAAGTTTGGGGACGGGAGGGTCGATTGGATCGATTTCTATGAAGTAACGGTGGTATGGGATGGTGTACACCGCATCGTAGAGGTTCATGCTCTCGACGGAGACGTATTGCTCGGCATGTCCCTGCTGGCTGGCTTCGACTTGCGGGCGCGGGTGGAAGTCGGCGGCGCGGTCCAGATCGAGGCGATTACCTAGAAGTCGTTTCAGAACCGGCAAGCGCCGAGCGTAGGATGAAGTAGCGCTTCATCCGCGAACATGAATCACCTGCACTCGAACAGAGCAGGCCTTCTACCTCGCCCGGTCAGGATGACACAAACGCCGAAGGAGCCGCGCACGAAGGAAGCGGTCCGCGAAGGAGCCGCGCACGAAGGAAGCAATCTCTTTTCGTAGTCATGCCTCGCCGAACCGCTTACTTCGTGCGCGGCTCCTCGTGTCACTCCCGCCCGTGACGAGTACATCCAATCGCCGTTTCGACTCGGCAAGAAGGCCACACGATGTCACCAAATAGCACGGATCGTAACTTGCTGTTCGGCATCCTCGCCCTGCAACTCGATTTCATCGACAAGGAACGACTCGTCGCGGGCATGAACGCCTGGGTATTGACCAAGACGAAACCCATCGGGCAGATATTCCTCGAGCAAGCCGCCCTCTCTCCCGAGCGGTACACCCTCCTCGAGGCGATCGTCCAGGAACACTTGAAGCTCCACGACAACGACCCCGAAAAGAGCCTCGCGTCGATCAACACCCTCCGCTCGATTCACGAAGACCTGTCTATAATCGCCGACCTGGCTTTGCATGCGAGCTTATCCTGGGTGCCCGTGGCCCGACAGGTCGAGGACTATTACCAGACGCAGATGCCTTCGGCCAGCGGTCCGTCCTTGGGCCAGCCGCTAGCACCTTCGGTCGGCGCTCCTTCCTCGCTGGGCCTGCGCTTCCAGATCCTTCGCCCGCATGCGAAAGGCGGACTGGGTGAAGTTCTGGTGGCCCACGATCAAGAATTGCACCGCGAAGTGGCCCTGAAGCGGATGCAGGAGCGCAACGCCGACGACCCCGATAGCCGATCGCGATTCCTTCTCGAGGCCGAGATCACGGGCGGGCTGGAACACCCTGGGATCGTCCCGGTGTACGGCCTGGGGACGTATGAAGATGGCAGGCCGTACTATGCCATGCGATTCATCCGGGGTGACAGCCTCAAGGATGCCCTCGCACGATTCCACTCGGCGGAAGGACCGAGCCAGTCCTCGGGAGCGCGAGCGCTGGAACTACGCCAGTTCCTCGGACGATTCATCGCCGTGTGCAATGCAATCGCCTACGCCCACGCGCGCGGGGTGGTACACCGCGACATCAAGCCGGCCAACATCATGCTGGGGAAGTACGGCGAGACCCTGGTGGTCGATTGGGGGTTGGCGAAACCACTCGACCGAGTAGACCCCACGGTCGAGGCTGCCGAAGGGACGCTCACCCCCACGTTCGCGAACATTTCCATGTCCACGCAGATGGGCTCGACGATCGGGACGCCGCAATACATGAGTCCCGAGCAAGCCGAGGGGCGACTCGACCTCCTCGGGACGGCCAGCGATGTCTACAGCCTGGGTGCCACTCTCTACAGCTTGTTGACAGGCAAGAGTCCGTTCGAAGGTTCGGACATCGGGGCGATCCTACGCAAGGTGCAACTCGGTCAATTCTCTCGCCCTAGCAAGGTGGACCCGAGCGTGCCCTTGCCCTTGGATGCGATCTGCTTGAAAGCCATGGCCCTGGAGCCCGAGAGCCGCTACGCTTCGCCGCGTGACCTAGCCGACGACATCGAACACTGGCTCGCCGACGAGCCGGTAGCCGCCTGGCGTGAGCCTTGGCGCATCAAGGCCCGTCGTTGGATCAGCCGGCACCGGACCCTCGTCACGGGGGCGGCGTCGGCTACGCTCGTCGCTGTCGTCGTCCTGGCACTAGCGACGGTCTTGCTGACGGCCGCCAATCGTGCGACCAAGGAGCAGCGCGAGAAGGCGGAGGGAAATTATCAACTCGCCCGCCAGGCTGTGGATCGCTACCACACCAACGTGAGCGAGAACCTCCTCCTCCATGAGCCGGGTCTCCAGCCATTGCGGAAGAAGTTGCTCGAGGACGCGCGCGAGTTCTACGAGGATTTCGTGCGAGAACGGGAGCATAGTCCTGATGTGAAGGGCGAACTGGGTAAGTCCCTGTTCCGGCTGGCCCAGATCACCGGGGAGATCGACTCGCCGGACAAGGCAATCGCACTGCACCAGCAAGCGCACGACCACTTCGCGAAACTGGTCGCCGACCATCCCGAGGATCCCGAGTACAAGGGTGATCTGGCCGCCTGCGACCATGAGTTGGGCCGACTGTATCGCCTGACCGATCAACTGGAGCAGGCCGAAACGTTCTGCCAGAAGGCGATCACCGGCTGGGAAGAACTGAGACAGGAGTACCCCAAGGAAGCACGCTATCGAGCCGGTCTGGCTCGCAGTCAAAACGTGCTGGCCAATGTGTATCAGGTTAGTGGACTTCTGGATCAGGCTGAAGTCGCAGATACCGAGGCGCTGAAGAGATGGGAAGACCTCTGTGACGTAGATGGTGCCAACACGACCTATCAACGCTACCTCGCCCTCAGTCACAACCACCTGGGGATGGTGTTCAATGACAGGGGCGAGACGAAGAAAGCGGAACAGACGTTGGGCAAATCGCTCACTCTCCGAAAGAAGTTGGCCGACAGCAATCCTCGTATCAGCCAGTATCAGGATGATCTGGCCCGCACGCTCTACAACCTTGGCGACCTCTTTTCTCAGTCGGGCCAAACGAGGCGAGCCGAATCGCCGTTCGTAGAAGCGGCAAGCATCTGGAAAGACCTCACCGATAAACATCCCTCCATGACTCAGTTTCAGACGAACCTGGCCGAGGCATATTCCGCTCTCATCTCCGTCTACCGTTCGGCTGGCAACACGGCGAAAGCCGAAAAGGTGTCTCGGCAAGCACATGACATCAAGAAACAACTGGCCGGCATCGACCCGAAGACACCGACCTATCAAAGTGGTCTGGCCGCAGGTTATTCCAGCTTGGGCGATGTACATCGCGACAGCCGCGAGTACACCAAGGCTGAGGGGGCGTATCAGGATGCCCTGCGGATCCAGGAAAAGCTAGTAGGGGACCACTCAGGCATCCCACAGTATCGCGCCGATGTGGCAAGGAGTTATAACAACCTCGGCCTCACCTATCAGGTCGGCAAAAAGGGGAATCAGGCCGAGGAAGCCTTTCAGAAGGCGCTGAGTCACTGGGAGGAACTCGCGAAGACCTATCCGAAAGGAGTGGAATTCGCCCTGGGGTTGTCCCAGACGTGTTACAATCTCGGCAATCTGCGCATCGACGACAACAAACCCGGACCCGCACTCGACTGGTACGCCCGGTCCATCAGCACGCTGGAAAAACGTTTCGGACCGAAGGATTTGTCGGTAGCGATGCGACGGATTCTCAGCAACACGCATAGAGAACGAGCCGATGCCTTGACGCAACTCGGGCGCTACCCGGAGGCTGAGGTGGCGTACCAGGATGCCCTGGGGGTCCAAGAACTGCTCGCCGGGAACCACCCAGGCATTCCCCAGTACCGCGCCGACGTGGCCAGGAGTTATCACAACCTCGGCCTCACCTATCAGGTCGGCAAAAAGGGGAATCAGGCCGAGGAAGCCTTTCAGAAGGCGCTGAGTCACTGGGAGGAACTCGCGAAGACCTATCCGAAAGAAGAGGAATTCGCCCTGGGACTATCCAAGACTTGTTACGCTCTCGGCAATCTGCGCATCGACGACAACAAGCCCGGACCCGCACTCGACTGGTACGCCCGGTCCATTAGCACGCTGGAAAAGCGTGCCGGACCAAAGGACTTGTCGGCACCGATGCGACGGATCCTCAGCAATACCTATAAGGAACGGGCCGATGCCTTGACGCGACTCGGCCGGTACACAGAGGCGATCGAGGCGTGGGATCGAGCCATCGTGTTCGCCAGTGCGAGCAATCAGTCGTGGTTCACTCTGTACCGAACCACGACTCTCGCACGCTCCGGGGACCACGTCCAGGCCACTGCGAAGGCACTCGAAGCGACCCCGAAAGCGACTCGGAATGGGGAAATGTGTTATCTCCTTGCCGGTGTCTACTCCTTGTCCGCCTCCGCCGCCGCGAAAGATGCCCGGCTACCGGCCGACGAGCGCCGCACGGTGGCCGATCGCTATGCCGCGCTCGCGGTCGAGTTGCTCGAGAAGGCCAGGAAGGCCAACTTCTTCGAGAGTACGACCAACATCGACAGGCTCAGCAAAGATCCCGACCTGGGATTCTTGCGGGAGAATGCCAGGCTCGAGGCGCTGCTGAGCGATCTCCGCGCCAAGGTGAAACCTTAGCGCGTCGGATCCGGTCATGTCACTTTTTCGCCCACTACTGCGAGGCCAGGGCGCGCGGCGTCACTTCGCCTTGATCGCCCACAGCAGACAGCAGTGTGTTGTCACGACGTACCGCACTTCGGTACTCCAGTCGGAGGCGATGTCCTTCTCGACGAAGTTGACGTGGTTCCGCTAGCCCGTCCCGCCCCACATCGGCCAGGGCCGCGAGGGCGCGGGGGCGACCCGGTGCCAGGAGGGGAGGCCAACGCCGACCGCCAGGGCGAGTATTCTACCGGCATCCTATCCGGTCCTTCTCGCCCCTGTACTCACGGGCTACATTCGAATAAGGAGTTGCGACGAAACGTAGCCCTTCTAGGGGGGAGGCTGGCGAGGTCGGTCCCTACGCCAGTACCTTCTCGACGACCACCCCCCGAACACCCGTCAACCGCTGGTCGCCGCCCTGGTGCAGGATCGTCAGCTTCTCGTGGTCGATCCCCATCAGGTGCAATATCGTCGCGTGGAGGTCCGACGTGTGGCAGCGGTCCGTGACCGCCTTGAACCCCAGCTCGTCGGTCGCGCCGATCGCCTGGCCGCCCTTGACGCCGGCCCCGGCCAGCCACATCGTGAAGCCGAACGGGTTGTGGTCGCGGCCGCGCTTGCCGACGCCCTCGCTCGTCGGCGTCCGCCCGAACTCGCCGCCCCAGACGAGGAGCGTGTCCTTCCACAATCCCGTCCGCTTCAGGTCCGCCATGAGCGCGGCGACGGGGCGATCCGTCTCGCCGGCGTGGAGCGTGTGGTTCGCGATGCAGTCGTTGTGGCCGTCCCAGGTGTCCTCGATGTGCCCGCCTCCGGAGTAGAGTTGGATGAAGCGCACCCCGCGCTCGAGTAGTCGGCGCGTGATCAGGCACTTCCGCCCGAAGTCGGCGGTACGCTTGTCGTCGAGGCCGTACTCGGCCCGCGTCCGGGCGCTCTCCTTCGTCAGGTCCACGGCTGTCGTCGCGGTCGATTGCATGCGAAAGGCCAACTCGTAGGAGGCGATCCGGGCGGATAGCTCGGTCTCGTCGGGCCGGTCCTTGTGGTGTGCCTCGTTGAGGTCTTTGAGGAGGTCGAGGCTGTCGCGCTGGGTCTTGTCGCTGATGCCGCGCGGGTTCGCGAGGTCGAGCAGCGGGCTACCTTGCCCTCGAAAGAGTGTCCCCTGGTGCTTCGCGGCCATGAAGCCCGCACTCCAGTTCGACGCCCCGGCGATCGGCCCGCCGCGCGGGTCGGTCATCACGACGTAGCTCGGCAGGCTCTCGTTGAGGCTCCCGAGGCCGTAACTCAGCCACGACCCCAGCGACGGCTTGCCGATCTGCACGCCGCCGGTGTTCATCTGCAAGCAGCCCGAGGCGTGCGCCGCCGTGTCGGTGTACATGCCGCGCAAGACGCAGAGGTCGTCGGCGAACTTGGCGGTGTGCGGGAACAGGCTCGATATCTCCAGCCCCGACTTGCCGTGCCGGGTGAACGGGAAGGGGCTTCGCATGAGCCGACCGATCGGCCTGCCGTTGGAGCCGACCGGCGTCGGCCCCTTGTAGGCGGTGTCGTCGAACTTCGTCAATGCGGGCTTCGGGTCGAACGTGTCGATGTGGCTCGGCGCTCCGTTCATGAATAGGAATACGACGTGCTTCGCCTTCGCGGCGTGGTGCGTGCCGCGAGTGACGGGCGGCGCGGCCCCGCGCGCGAAGTAGCCCTCGCGGCTGAGGAGGTCGATGAGCGCCAGGCCGCCGAAGCCCGCACCGGCCCGGAGGAGCATTTCGCGCCGATTCACCCCGTTGACTGCCATTCGATGACGCCTCTCGGAGAGTTAGCCCCACATGAACACCGATAAGACTAGTGGAATGCTCGTGCAATCAACAGGCTGACGCGGACCGATTCGAGGTCGGGCTCGTTCGGATACCGGAGTCGATCGGTGTCGCAACGAATCGATCAGAGCAGACTCAGCCAGATGCTCGGGTGCGCCCGTTTGTACTTCCCGTACCACGAGCAGACGGGATAGAGAAGGAGAAGGACGACCGCAGTTGCCAAGAACACCCCAGGCAAACCGTAACCGAAATCGGACGGATACGCCGCCCTCCCTAACAGTGGATGCGTGAGCAGGAACGACACACGCCCGTACTGCCAGTACGCGACTCCCATCGCCGCGAGGTGGATCACCGGCACATGCAACAAGTAGAAGAACAGCGGCACCCGACCGAACGTGACGATCACTCGCCCGACCCATCCCGGCGGGCGGTCGAATGCGGCCAACGCCAGCAGTGCCGGGCCGAGAGTCATGAGTATATAAAGCAGCGAAGGCGGATACTTCGAGCAGTCCAGGAAGGCCAGCGCTGTGGCCCATCCCTCCGAATGGCGCGTCCACACTTCCGGGTTGCCGTACCAGCCGGACCATCGCAGCGTCACGAAGAGCGCGATCGCCGCGACTCCCAGTCCCGCAGCGATCGAGCGTCGATTCGCGGTCCTCCAGATCGAGCCGAAGCCATAACCCAACGCCATGATCCCCAGCCAGGGGAGGACGGGATAGGCCACGAACAGCGAGGCCCTCGCGCCCTCTCCGCCTAAGAGAAAACCGATCCGCAGCTGCGAGATCACCATCCAGAGCGGGGCCGATCGAGTTGGCGGTGCCAGCGCGTCCAGCGCGTTGTGTCCCAGGACCAGAACAGCGCCGATCAGTGCGACGGCCCAGGTGGGAAGGAAGGCGATCCCCGCCAGGAGGACCATCGACCAGCCGATCGCCCAGATCACCTGAGCGATCACGAAATCGTAGTGGAATTCGAAGAACCAGCCGAGGTGGACGAGAGTCACTTCCAGCAGGACCAACCAGAGTCCGCGCGAGACCAGGAACGTCGCGAGTCCTCGCTTCGTCCTTCCACCCGCGCCATAGAAGTACGCGCCGGCCCCGGCGAGGAAGACGAAGATCGGCGCGCAAAAGTGAGTCACGCAGCGCGTCAAGAAGATCGCAGGCGTCGTTTGGGAAAGGTCGAGGGGGTCGAATGCGACCTCCGAGAAGAAGTCGCGAGTGTGGTCCAGGGTCATGAACACCATGACGAGCCCACGAAGCAGATCGATCGCCGTAGACCGAGATGTTGGATCCTTCGAGCCGGTCACGTCTCGGCAAATCTCCGAATCAACCCGCGCCATGCTGGTGTCGAGGGTCGATTGGCGTTCATGCGACTTCATCGGCGCGAGATCCCCGTTCGGCTTTCAATCCGGGTAGACGAACTCGTTGAGATTCAGCAACACCCTACACGTCAGCTCGAGCGCCCGGCCCGGCTCCTGGCGGTCATAGAATCGTCGCGCCGCCAGACGCTCCGGCTCACGGATCGGGCGGCACACCAGGAGCCGATAGGCTACGGCGAGCTGTTCGTCGATCGACTTCGCCTCGCGCCGCAGTCTCGCGGCGAGGTGGGCGGACTGCGTGTTGGCGAACTCGCCGTTGAAGAGCATCAGCGCTTGGGGCGCGACGGTCGTCGTCAGTCGTCGCCCGCTGCTGCGCGTCGTGTCGCACAGGTCGAGTGCCTCGACGAGGGGCACCAGGAGCGATCGCTTGACGTGGACGTAGACCGTCCTTCGGGAGGTCAGCGCCTCGGGGTCGGCCTTCCACGCGGTCGCCGGGTCGCTGTGCCCCTCGAGCGCCGCCTTGGGGATCCTGGGCCGGACGCCATGGCCGAACCTCGTTTCGTCGAGTCGGCCGCTCGCGAAGAGGATGCCGTCGCGGATCGCCTCGGCCTCGAGTCGGCGGTAGGGGAAGCGCCAGAGTAGGCGATTCTCGGGGTCTTCTTGGGCGTAGTCGGCGACCAGGCGCTTGCTCATGGCGTAGGTGCTGCTCGTCACGATGAGGCGATGCAGCGCCTTGAGCGACCAACCTTGTTCGACGAACCAGCCCGCGAGCCAGTCGAGCAATTCGGGGTGCGTCGGCCTCTCGCCGCGCGTGCCGAAGTCGTTCGGCGTCCTTACGAGACCCTCGCCGAAGTGCCATTGCCAGACGCGGTTGACGATGACGCGGGCGGTCAACGGGTTGTCGCGCCGGGCGATCCATCGCGCGAGCGTCAGCCGTCGCCGGGTGGTGTGAGTGTCCGGCGCGAGAAAGTCCGGCTGTCGGTCCACCAGGACCGCCGGCATGCCGGGCGGGACGGCGACCCCCGGCGACTCGGGACGGCCACGCCGCAGGAGGTGCGTCACCTCGGGGCGCGGCGGGCGCTCCTCCATGAAATAGCCGCGCGGCGTGCGGATCACTTCCTTGCGCAAGAGTTCGATGGAGGGAGAGAGGCCGGCGCGGCCGGTGATTCCCATCGCCCCGGACTTCAGGGTGCGTTCCAGCCGATCGAGCCGTCGGCCCTGTTCGTCGAAAGCGGCGCGCCGGGCGTAGGGCAAGGCGGGGCGGTCAAGTTCGTCCCGGCCCGCTGCGGGGCGCGTGAGCGGCTGGAAGATCGCGACGGCGCGGTAGTAGTCGAGCGCGGTGAGCGGCTCGAACTTGTGGTCGTGGCACCGGGCGCAGGCGAGCGTCAGGCCGAGGAACGCTTCGTTTGTCGCGCTGAGCATGTCGTCGAGCTGGTCGAAGCGATCGACCTTCGGGTCCGCCGGCTCGTCGTCCCACGGCCCCAGGCGGAGGAATCCGGTGCCGACGATCGAGTCCGCGTCGGCGTCGGGCAACTCGTCTCCCGCGAGATGCTCGAGGAGGAGGCGATCGAACGGCTTGTCGTCGTCGAGGCTGCGGATGAGGTAGTCGCGGAAGCGCCACGCGCCGGGCTTGTCGGCGTCGCGCTCATACCCGTTCGTGTCCGCGTAGCGCACGACATCGAGCCAGTGCCGGGCGTACCGTTCGCCGTGACGGGGGCTTGCCAACAGGCGATCGACGGCGCGCTCGTATTTCATGGGCCCGCGATCACGATCGTAGGCGTCCTGCACTTCGGGCGTCGGAGGCAACCCGGTGAGATCGAGGGAGACTCGCCGCAACAACGAGGCCGGTGGGGCCGGAGGGTTGGGCTTCCAGCCACGCGCTTCGAGCCGCGCGAGGATGAAGCGGTCGATCGGATTCTTCGCCCAGGCGGCATCCTCGACCCCAGGCACGCGAACCGCCCGGACGGGCTGGAACGCCCAGTGTCGGCGGTGTTTCGGCTGGATCTGTGCGTCGAACTTCGCCAGCGTTTCCTCGGCGCGGAGCGATCCGGCCAGGAGCAGGCAACCGAGGAACGCGAACGAGACGCGAGGCGGCATGGCGTGTAACTCCGGCGCGGATCCGGCATCAAGGGGTATAGAAGAAGTCTACACAGGCGAGGCGATGGCCGCAATCAGCAAAAGGGAATGAACCCGTAGGGTGGGTCGAGCGGAGCGAGGCCCACCGGCACTACACCGGCATCACCCATTACCCATGACACGAGTGGCTGGTGGTGGGCCTC
>JANXSH010000923.1 GCA_025356615.1 Planctomycetia bacterium
TTGATCGAGGTAGCGCACGACGACGGCGGCCTCGCCGTGGCCGAGCCGCTGGACGATCCCACTGGAGTCCGCCCTCACGAGAAGGTTCGACGGCTCGAAACAGGCGAGCCGGGACACGTCGCGCGTCGTGCCGTCGGAGAAGGTCGCCTTCACGGTCAGCGTGAGCCGATCGACCGGGTCGAACAGAACGATGGGGCGTTCGTTCGTCCCGCGCCGGACCCCCGCGACCCACTCGACGCGTAAACGGGTGGGCCGCGCCGCCCTCGTGTCGAGCTGCGCGCCGCCCGCGATCCAGCCTTTCAAGAGGGCATATTCGCCGCTCTCTCGGGAAAACCGAAGCCCCCCTTCGTGGGCGGTGCCCATCGTCGCCTTGGCGAGGAGCAAGCTCTCGGCGGGCCGAAGCAGGTCGATGCGGCGGGCGAGAGTCTCCCGACTCAACGCGGCGTGATCGAAATCGGCGTCCTGTCCCCGGAGGGAGAGCCGAAAGCCTCCCTTGCCGTTGAGGTTGCCGTGACACGCCCCGCTGTTGCAACCCGCGCGCGATAGCACGGCCATGACCTCGTTGCGGAAGCTGACCGCTTCCGCCGGGGCGGCCGTCATCACGAGCAAGCACAGGGCGGGACTCATCATGGAGTCATCATACCCGGTGAGCGGGCGGGCGTGCAACAAGAATGGGGCAACGAGAACGAACCACGGAGTCACGCCTCCTACTCTCCTGCCTCTATGGTTCGCTTCTTTTCAGGCTATCGAGTATAATACGCTCGATCCCTCCCGGCGTCGGGAGTGCCGAACCCTTCAGGCGAACCCCCGGACAGATCATGGACGCGCGAACCCAGACGGCCGCCCGACCGGCCCGCATACTGATCGCCGAGGACACGCCGCAGGCCGCCGAGTTGCTCGAGGCCTACCTGTGTGGTCCGGAATACGACCTCGACTTCGCCTCCGCTGGCGTCGAGAAAGTCGCGGCCCAACGCCCCGACTCGGACTTGCTCGATGTGATGGTCATGCTCGAGCGGGTTCGAGGTATGCAAACGCCTCCGCGCCAACCCGACGACGCGGGCGATTCCGATCCTCATAATTACCGCGCTGGACCGACCGCTCGATGTCGAGCGCGGCGCTGGGAGAGAATCCAACGATGCCCCGCTACCTCTGCCTCCTGACGTGCTTTCTGGCCGTTGCTCTGACGAGTGTTGCCCTCGAAACGGGTGCGGCCCCCGCGCCGGTTTTCCGCGGGGTTGCAAAGCAGGTCACGAACTCCATCGGCATGAAGTTGGCTTACATTCCGCCAGGGGAGTTCCGTATGGGAACCACTACGGGCGACCGGAAGGAGGTTCTGAAACAGTACGGTGAAAAGGACGATCCGCACTTCCTGAAGCAGGAGCGGCCGGAGCACCAGGTGAGGATCACCAGGGGGTTCTTCATGGGGGTTTTCGAGGTTACTCAGGCCGAGTTCGAACGAGTCATGGGCGATACCCCAAGTTTCTTCTCTGCGACAGGCGAGGGCAAATCCAAAGTCGAGGATCTGAAGACGGCTCGCTTCCCGGTAGAGAACGTCAGCTACGAAGACGCTGTGAAGTTCTGCAAGAGATTATCGGCGCGGAAGAGGGAGAAGGAAATGAGGCGGGAATACCGCCTGCCGACTGAGGCGGAGTGGGAGTACGCTTGCCGGGGTGGGACAAGTCCGACGACGCCCTTCCACTTCGGCAAGTCCCTCTCCTCGCACCAGGCGAACTTCGACGGCAATGTTCCCTTCGGCGGGGCCGCGAGGGGGCCGGTTCTCGCACGGACGTGCGAGGTGGGTTCTTACAAGCCGAACGGATTCGGGCTGTACGACATGCACGGCAACGTCAAGGAGTGGTGCAGCGACTGGTACGCCGAGAACCACTATGCGGTAAGCCCGGTCGCCAACCCATCAGGGCCGAAGGAAGGTTGGAAGCGTGCGGTTCGTGGTGGGTGCTTCTCCGACTGGGCTTGGCAATGCCGGTCTGCGTCCCGCCACGAACTCCAGGTTTCGGCCTGCCTCTATTGGTTGGGCTTTCGCGTCGCAATGGTTCGGACCGGATGAGATGAACCACGCAGCCACAGAAACCCGTGGGGTGGGTTCGCAGTGCCGGGCGAGTCCTCGCCCACGGACTGGCGTCCGCATGTCCACTTTGGACGAATCAGGAATCGGCATTTTCCCACTCAGGTGATAAGATAGCCTCATCGTCTCCCGGCGTCGGGAGTGCCGAACCCTTCAGGCGAACCCCCGGACAGATCATGGACGCGCGAACCCAGACGGCTGCTCGACCGGCCCGCATACTGATCGCCGAGGACACGCCGCAGGCCGCCGAGTTGCTCGAGGCCTACCTGTGTGGTCCGGAATACGACCTCGACTTCGCCTGCGACGGCGTCGAGACGCTCGAGAAAGTCGCGGCCCAACGCCCCGACCTGATCCTGCTCGACGTGATGATGCCGCGGTTGAGCGGGTTCGAGGTGTGCAAACGCCTTCGGGCCAACCCCGCGACGCGGGCGATCCCGATCCTCATGATTACCGCGCTGGACCAGCCCTTGGATGTCGAGCGCGCCGTCGAGGCGGAGACGGACGACTTCCTCTCGAAGCCGATCAGCAAGGCTGAACTGCTGCACCGCGTCCACTCGCTCTTGAAGATCCGGCCGGAGGCAGGCTCGCTCGACCGCCTCCTGACGTACATCGAAGGGGTGGAGAACCAGGAAGGCCAATGAGCGACATGCTGCCGCGCGTCGTCCTCCTGCCGAAGCGTGCCCGCCCCTTCTACGGCCGGCACCCCTGGGTGTTCGCCGGTGCCGTCGGTGCCGTCGAGGGCGACCCCGCCGACGGCGCGGAGGTCGATCTCGTCACGAACACCGGCGTCTTCGTCGCGCGCGGCCTCTTCAACGGCCAGAGCAAGATCCGCGTCCGCCTCCTCTCCTGGGACGCCGACACACGCCTCGACGAGGAGTTCTTTCGCAAGAAGATCCTCTCCGCGATCGGCCTGCGCGACCGGCTCGGGCTGAACGGCCCCGGCAAAGGGTGTCGCCTGGTCTTCAGCGAGGGCGACGGGCTGTCGGGCCTCACCGTAGACCACTACGACCGGTGGCTCGTCGTCCAGTTCACCTCGCTGGGCCTGGCCCAGCGCCGGGATAGGATCGTCGGCATCCTCGAGGAGGCCATCCGCCCCGAAGGCGTCTACCTCCGCACCGAGAAAGGGATCGGACAACTCGAAGGGCTGCCCCTCGTCGATGGCCCCTTGAGCGGCGGGCCTCCGCCGGGGCGGATCATAATCGAGGAACACGGCCTGAAGGTGCTGATCGACCTCGCCGAGGGGCAGAAGACCGGCTATTACCTCGACCAGCGCGACAACCGCCAGGAGGTCGCCCGCCTCAGCGGCGGGCGTAGAGTCCTCGACGCCTTCTGCTACAGTGGCGGCTTCGGCCTCCACGCCGCCCGCGCCGGGGCTTCGGAAGTGATCGGCGTGGACGGCTCCGCCCCCGCGCTGGCACTCGCCCAGGAGAACGCTAAACTTAATGAATTGGAAAACATCACCTTCCACAAGGCCGACGTGTTCGACGACCTGGAACAAAGGGTCGGACGGGGCGAAAAGTTCGGCGTCGTCGTCCTCGACCCGCCGAAGTTCGCGCGCAGCCGAAACGCCGTCGGGGACGCCCTGAAGGGGTACAACCGCCTCCAGACGATGGCGCTGCGGCTGCTGGAGCCGGACGGCATCCTGGCGACGTGCTGTTGCTCGGGACTCATCACCCAGGACATGCTCGAGGAGCAGCTGGCGAACGTCGCCGCCCTGACCCACCGCGACGTACAGATGCTCCAGCGTCGCGGGCCGTCGATGGACCACCCGGTCGCGGTGGGGTGTTTGGAGACGCACTATCTGAAGTGTTTGCTAGCGCGTGTGGTGTGACGAGGGTGCAGCGAGGATCGCGGAACGAGGTTGTACCGGGTCGCGCCTCTAGGTAGGCTAACGTGGGGCGATTGGGTTCGGCGAATTCCTTCCAGCGAGCGAAGCGGGAATGCAAACACCGACGACCATAGACCTCGCGAACGAGCCGGTGGTGCAGCAGGCGCTCGAAGACGCCTGGGCGGATTCGCTTCCCGGCGACCCAGGGCGGCGGCACGAAGAGGGCGGCTGGGTCTACAGGGACACGACGACGGCGGCATTCACAGTGCGCCGTGCGCCTGCGGGTGGGCGAGCAACTTTGGATTTGAACACGCCCCCAGTCGTGGTGGGTGCCGTGGTCGTCGCCACGTTCCATACCCACCCGAACCCGAGTGCCGAGGGGTGGGAACCCGGTCCCAGTGCGGGGGACACTCGGTCGGCCTGAATCTTCGGCGTGCCGTGCCTCATCCGAGCCGATGACGGGGTCCATACGACCGGACCTGATTCGCGTCGTGGCGGGTTGACCGGTGGCCCCGGATACCCGACCTGACCGACCGACCCCTTTCCGCCCTGGAGAGAAGACGATGAGCAACAGCGTAATGAGAACTTCGGGCGCAACGACACTCGCCGGTGATCGGATACTGGCCATCGCCCAGGCGGACGCCTCGGCGGTATACCAGAACCTGGCCGCGTATCGAATCCACCTGGTACTCGAAAGTGACGGTTGGCATGTGGACTACGAACTAAGCGACCCCAGACTCAAAGGCGGTGGCCCGCATTATGTCCTCGACGCCCACACCGGGGAGATCATCTCCAAGCGGTACGAGCAGTAAACCAAACAACCCGGTGGCGGAAGGGTGTTTGGAGGCGCATTATCTGAAGTGTTTGCTGGCGCGCGTGGTGTGAGGTCCACTCATTCTGTTGTGTTAGGACACGAAGGCTGATACGATCTGGAAGAGAGATGGGACCATGTTCCTTATCGAAGCGAATACTAAACCGCTCCCAAAATGGTGGACGCCTAGATCATAGCTCGAACTCACAATAAAGGAGAGATGCCATGAACGTCACCACCTATGAGGCGATCGTCGAGAACGGTCAGGTCAAGTTACCCGAATCGGTTCGGCTTCCCGAGCATGCGCTGGTCTACGTCCTCCTGCCGGACCTCGAGAAATCTCGGACGATCCACATCAGGAGTCCACGCCTGAAGCACCCGGAGCAGGCGGCTGAGTTCGTCATGGTGGTGACTGAGGAAAAGCCCGATGCCACCGTGTGATACTATTCACTTCGCTCCTCCCGCTCCGGTCGCAAGAGTCACGCTTCGACATCCCGATTCCGGCGATAGCCTGGCAGACGTTCCGATGCTGATCGATTCGGGCGCAGACGCGACCTTATTGCCCAAGGCGGCTGTCGAGTCGCTCGGCATCGTGGGGACTGGCAGGAGGTTCGAGTTGGCGGCCTTCGACGGCACGACCAGCGTATCCGAAGTGGTTCAACTGGAACTCTCGTTCTTGGACAGGCGATTCACTGGGCAATTTCTCGTGATCGACTCCGAGATGGGAGTGCTAGGCCGTAACATTCTGAACCACGTCCGTGTGCTGCTGGATGGCCCGGCATCGACGTGGGTGGAATCGGAACCGGCGGCA
>JANXSH010000941.1 GCA_025356615.1 Planctomycetia bacterium
CAGGGAGCGGAGGATCGCCTTTCGGGTGGTCTCTCGGGAGGGGGCGCGACCAGCGACCAGCAGGCGGCCGAGAGGGAGCAGAGACGGGCGCTGGCGGCGAAGAGGACGTGGAGGAGGATCCGGGCGGTGCAGGTGGGGCTGAAGTCTTTCAGGCGCAGGCAGCCACGCAGGAGCCCGGCGGCATGTTGATGGACAGTGCTGCGGGTGACCGTATAGTACATGGTACGCAAGCCTCCGTGTCGGGATGGCCCTGCTTTCCAAAACCATTATCGGGACGGAGCTTGCGTTCATCTACCCCCCTCCACCTGGAAGGCATCCGAGTTTGCTTCTACTGAGACTTGCAGTAAGGCGAGTCGGCCTCCAAGGCAAGGGCCGAGCCGGCCGACGCTTCGAGAACTACCCGGAGGACGTTCCCATGAATCGTTCTGTTTTGTGCGTCGTCGGAGTTGTCGGGCTACTCCTCGGAGCGTTCACGGCTCGCGCCGAGGAGGCCAAGCCCGACGACGGGACGATCGAGCTGTTCAACGGGAAGGACCTCACCGGCTGGGGCTACAAGTCGGGGGAGAAGTTCGACGGCAAGAAGGAGTCGGATGACAAGCGGTTCACTGCGAAAAAAGGGGTGCTGGTGGTCAACCCCGGCAAGGGCATCAAGCAGCTGTGGACGAGCAAGAAGTTCCCCAAGGACTTCGAGCTGCGCCTCCAGTTCCGCGCGGCAGTCAACGCGGACAGCGGCCTATTCCTGCGGGAACCGCAGTTGCAAGTCCGTGACTACCTCGTCGCCGGGCCGTACAAGGCCTTGAAGAAGTACAAGGCCCAGGACTGGAACGACATCTTGATCGTCGTCAAGGACAACGTCGCACGTTGCACCTGTAACGGCGAGGTGCTGGAAGCGGCGCTAAAGCTCCCGGCCACCGGCGGGATCGGTCTGGAGGCCGACCGTGGCCAGATGGAGTACCGCAACATCCGCCTGAAGGAAGCCAAGTGATCCCCTCGTGTCGCCGCCATAGGTATCTACCCAAGAAAAAGGGTGAAGCCGGTGTAAGGCCGACCCCACCCCCCAGCCCCCTCCCCTAAAAGGGAGGGGGAGCAAGACCGGATCAGAGGGAGACTTCACGCCTTCAGACATGCCTCCGGCTCCCCCTCCCTCTTGACGGGGAGGGTTAGGAGGATGGGGGTCGGCCTTAGACCGACCTCACCTTCCCTTTGTGGAAGTATCGGACGACACCAACTCGACGCGCACGATTTCGGTCTGTCGCCACATGCCTTCCAACAAGCCGGCAAGGGCCGCTCTGTCCTCATGGACGAACAACGCGAGCGACCCCGCGCCGTTGCCCGCGTGGAGGGCCGATCCGGCGCGGGTCTGGCTTCGGAGGCTCGCGACGGCATCCCAGGGTGTCAAGCCGGCAACGCCCCCACCCGAGAGGCGAAAGCCCGCTGGCCCGTCGAGCCGGCAGTCCATCTGCGCGAGCCGGCCATCGTGGTCGAGCGCCTCGCGGAGTCGCCGAACCAGGGATCGCCCCAAGTCCAGTGACTCGCCGCCGCTACTCATGCTCCATCCGGTGAATCGCGTGACGACCTCGTCGAGGCCGACCGGCACGACGACGAACCGCGCCCGATCGAGGAGGAACCCGCTCGACAATTCGGGGCCGCGACCGGCCTGTCGCACATAGTCGCGCTTCTGGGTCGCCGCGCTCAGGGAGAGTCGGACCAACGTCCCGAGCCGTTGGCGGAACCGATCGACATCCGCGAGCAACCCGGACTGATCGGCCAGCGCTGGCAGATTCAACCCGACCTCGAGCAGCACCGCCGGATGCCGACGGTCGAGACCCGGCCCCAGGGACAACGCGCGCCGAGGCCGATCGAACACGAAGGCGACCGGCGCGCCGGCGAGCGCGAGGGACAGGACACGCTCTAGTCGGGCCGCTCCCGCCGCCTCGAAATCCGCCGCCCCGAGGTGCCAATCGATGCCGAATCGCGACAGGTCCAGCGCGAGCAAGGCCTCGAGTAGGCCGTCCGCCGTTGCCTGCAACGAGGCCGGGTCGAAGCTGGCCTCCGCACCTGCGAACAATGGCCCCGCCGGAACGGGGTCGGCCCAGGAGGGGGGGGCAAGGTTGAGGTTGGCCCGCGCTCCGAGTCCCGTCTCCTCCAGCAATCGGCCGATCTGTTCTGCCAGATCCCGACAGGAGACGCCACCCGCCACCCGCGATTCCAGGCCGTCGAGTGCGACGGCCCGGCCGACGAGACGCCGTAGCGATCGCATGTCGGTGACGAGGTCGGCGGTCGGCGGGCCGAGGACGCCGCTCGACAGGAGATCGGGTTCTTCGTCGGGAAGAACGAGCAACCCCGCCTCGCGTGCCGACTCCAGGTCGCGCGTAAAGCGCCAGGTCTGTTGTCGGGCCATCGCCATCCGCGACGCCTGCGGGACACGGGGTCTGCCGATCGCCTGCCGCGCGAAGGCGAGCGCCAACTCGGGTTGTCCCAGCTCGCGCACCACCTGCTCGACGACTTCCGCGACCCGCGCCGTCGTCGGCGTCCCTCCTTCGCTGTCCATCGCGACGAAGTGGACGACCCCGTCGGCCAACTCGCGAGCCAGGAAGGCATCCGCCCTGCCGATCGCCTCGCCTGCGGCGAAGAGGGCACGGCTGATGCGATCCGCGTCGAACGGTACGAGTCGCCCGTCGCGCTTGCTCACCCACGCCGGCGGATCAGGCTCGATCGACATCGGTTCGCGTTCCTCGAGACGGTGGGTCAAACATCGGTGATCGCGTCCGGGTCGACGCCCAACTCGCGGAGCTTCGCCGCGAGACGCTCGTTTCGTTGTTGCGTCTTGTCGGCTCGGTCTGCGAGTTCGTCGGCGCGTTTTCGCGCGGTGATCGTGTTGCGTCGCTCCTCGTCGGCGCGTTCCCTCCCTGTCGGGATGACGACCCCCTTCGTGTCACACCAGCGCAGCCAAGTCGCCTCTTGCCCCTCATACTTGCCTTGCCACAGGGTCAATCCCAGCCCGATGCCGTCGAGTTGATTCCCCGAAAGGAGTTGGTACGCCCCATCCACCAGGTGATGGATCTTCAGGATGTCCCGGCTCAATTTCCGCTTCGGGTCGAATATCGCGTAGTAGGTGATGCCGATGTCGGCATACTCGGTCAGCTTGTAGGTCGCCTCCCGTCCGCGCTTGTCCGAGACGAACTCGACGACGACGTTCGGCGGTTTGCCCACGATCCAGGTGAAGTAGGACTGGTTCTCCTTCCGACTCAGGTCGCGATTCTGGTCCACGTCTAGCCGAAGCATGATGTCCGGCACCAGGGGCGGCTCTTTCGCCGCGTAGAACAGGCCCACGTTGGAGAGGACCAGGAACGGTCGCCCCTCGCCCGGCCCCGGCCAGGAGGCGAAGAGCGACTCGGTCAAGATGCGGTGCAGCTTCTCCTGGTAGGAACTGTCCAAGGGTTTGCCGTCCTCCACTTCGATGTCGTCGAGGTTCGGGTGGTCCTCCGGTGACAGCACGAGTGGAGCGTCCAGCGCCGTCGGCGCGAGCATTTCAGGTGTCATGGTCGTCCCCCATCGGAATCCCTCACGGCTTCGTACTCTCAACGCGCACGGTCGAAATACTGAGCCAGTTCTCGGGCAGCCTGCGGCGGGATCCGATCCGCCGCGTCCTTCCCCGTCACCAGGCGGAACGCCAGCCCCAACGGCTGTCGCCCTGGACGGGAGTCGACGGCGTTGCCCTGATCGCCCCAGTGATCGCCCACGACGAGGAGGTCGAATCGGGTGATGGACTTCGTGTCCACGTCGTACCTCACATGCCCCGTCACGGCCAGGTCGAAGCCGCGAAGCGCCTTGGCGGGGTCCGCGTCGGTCGAGAGGAGAGCCTTCCCATCGAGCCGAAGGAGGATCTCCTTCTCGCCCGACTCGACGACCGTCCATGTGAAAGAGGATTCGCGGACCTCGGCGGGCTTCCAGTAGTCCGGCTCGCCTCGGGTGTTGTCGAAGAAGTGGAAGCGGAGGAAGCGATCCTTCAGGCCGGTCGGCATGGCGAACGTCCGGCCCTTGCGGGGCGATGCGGGGATCAACTTTTGCCACTCCGATCGCGTGATCCAGACGTGATCGCGGGCCGCCTTCTCGCCGCCCACTCGCTTGCACGTCCCCCGCGAATAGCCCCCCTTCTCGTCGCGGTCCAGGATGCGCGTGTAGCTCTCGAGGATGAGGCCGTCCTCCGGCGGCGTGCGCGTGTAGCGCGCATCGACCTTGCTTTCCTTGGGCACCTCGATCGCCCCCGGCTTCCGCTCCGACGCGGGGAGGGCCTTCCACCGGGCCAACCCGAGGCGAATCGCCTCGCGCATCACCTTCGGGTCGGAGGCGTTCTTGTAGGAAAGCAGTTTGCCCGAGGCCGTCAGGCAATAGATGCCCTGGCGGGTGGAGCCGCCCTGCCCCTTTCGCGGCCCCTGGTTGGCGACGGCGCGGAAGAAGGCACCCTCGTCGTCGGTTCGACGGCGCTGATACCAGTCGTCTCCGGTAACGGGCACGAAGGAGTTCGTCACGAGTTTGACCAGTTCGGGATCCGAGAACGCAAGCGCACGGCCTGCTACCCCGTTGTTTCAGGTACACCCGAGCGGGTGCCCGTCCATCTCCCAGAGCAGGATCGGCTTGCCCTCGCGGGCCGCCTGCGATCGAGCCTCCCAGAGGCTCGCTTGCCAGGGGATGGAGGTCCACTTCTCCTCCCCCTCCGCCGGTCGAATGAGGGCGACCACGTCGTCGAAGCGCTTGTCGGAGACAGGCTCCGCAGCCGGAAGAAGGGCAGCAAGGCCGAGAATGAACAGGGGCCATCGGAAGTACATGGCGGACTCCAGTTTGGGGGCGGGATTCGAGTATTGTAACCCCGATGGGTTCCGGCGTCCATCCTGGCGCTCCGATCGGCGTGTCGAAGAAGTCGAGGACTTACGGCCAGACCGACGGTATACTCATCGATTGTCTCGGTGAGAGGGAACACATTGGCCGTCCACCCGTCGGGCCGCACCCATGAGAGAAGTCACCCGCATCCTGTCCGACCTCGCGCGGGGCAACGCCCACGCCGCCGAGGAGTTATGGCCGTTGGTCTATGAGGAGCTGCGCCGCCTGGCCGCCGGCCAGATGATGCGCGAGAAGCCGGGGCAGACGCTCGACGCGACGGCCCTCGTCCACGAAGCGTATGTCCGGCTCGTCGGCCCGGATGCGGAGAAGCACTGGGACACACGCGGGCACTTCTTCGCCGCCGCCGCAGAAGCGATGCGCCGCATCCTCGTCGAAGCGGCCCGCCGCAAAGGTCGGCACAAACACGGCGGCGCGCTGCGTCGGGTGGAACTCTCCGATCGACCTGCGGCGACACCGGATGAGAACCTCCTCGCCCTCGACGAAGCCCTGACTCGGCTCACGGCGGAAGACCCAGTCGCCGCCAAGGTAGTCGAACTGCGGCACTTCGCGGGACTGGGGCACGAAGCGGTTGCGGAAGCGCTCGGCGTCACCGTCTACCTGGCCCGGCAGAAGTGGGCCTACGCACGGGCCTGGCTGAAGGATGCATTGGGTGAGGGATGATATTTTGGTTTTGTTCGACAGCTTCACTCGGAAACGTCGCATGATAAGGGAGTCATCAAGGAGATATCGTCATGCCTGCTGATCCAAAACGAGTGCAAGCCGTCTTCCTGCTCGCGGTCGAGCAAGCCGATCGGGCCGTCGTCCTCGACCGCGAGTGCGGCACCGACGCGGAACTGCGCCAGCGCGTCGAAGCGCTGCTCATCGCCCACGAAGAGCCGGGGAGCCTGCCGGTGGTGGCCCCTGAGTTGACCGTGGACGAGATCCCCGCGAACCCCGGCCCGCGCCGGGTCGAGAACGTCGGCACCATCGTCGCGGGGCGCTACAAGCTCCTCGAGCAGATCGGCGAAGGCGGCATGGGCACGGTCTGGGTCGCCGAGCAGACCCAGCCGGTCCGCCGCAAGGTCGCCATCAAGCTCATCAAGGCGGGCATGGACTCGAAGACGGTCCTGACTCGCTTCGAGGCGGAGCGCCAAGCATTGGCGATGATGGACCACCCCAACATCGCCAAGATACTCGACGGCGGCACGACAGAGAGCGGCAGGCCGTTCTTCGTCATGGAGTACGTCAAGGGCATCCCGTTCACCAAGTATTGCGACGACGCCCGCCTGAGCATCGCGGATCGGCTCTTACTGTTCGTGCCGGTCTGCCAGGCCGTGCAACACGCCCACCAGAAGGGGATCATCCACCGCGACCTGAAGCCGTCGAACGTCCTGGTCTGCCTGTACGACGGCAAGCCGGTGCCGAAGGTGATCGACTTCGGCCTGGCCAAGGCGATGCACCAGCCGTTGACCGAACACACGCTGTACACGGCGCACGGCGTGGCGATGGGGACGCCGCTGTACATGAGTCCCGAGCAGGCCGAGATGAACAACCTCGACGTGGACACGCGGAGCGACATCTACGCCCTGGGCGTGATCCTGTACGAACTGCTGACCGGGACGACGCCGCTGGAGGCGCAACGGTTCAAGGAGGCGGCGTGGCACGAGATGCTTCGGCTCATCAAGGAAGAGGAGCCGCCCCGGCCGAGCGCCCGGCTGAGCGGCAGCGGGTCGTTGCCGAGCCTGGCGGCGCAGCGGCAGTTGGAGCCGGTGAAGCTGACGAAGCTGGTGCGGGGCGAGCTGGACT
>JANXSH010000983.1 GCA_025356615.1 Planctomycetia bacterium
CCCACCCTACGGATCTGGAGTGATTCTAGGGGGGCGACGGGAGATCGACGAGCGGGCCGCGTCGCAACCCATGCGACCAGCACATCCTGTCCCTCTTTCCCCCTTATTCCAACAGGAAGTCCCCCCCTACCGGCTTGTCCAGCGGAGGTTCATGGCCTAGAATGGGGTATCGAGATTCGAGGCTCCTTATTTCCCGCCTCTTCTCGCCGGATCTTCGCTTCACTCTCCGCCACGCATTCCAGCGGCCCGGCCCCTCGGACCTGTCCTGTCTCCCATCACCACTCGGAAGAGGGTTCGTCCATGCGCGCCATCGTCGATCTCGAGTCCCCCCTCGTCGCCCGGTCCGCCGACTGGCGGCAGTCGTGGCTCAGGGACTACCGCTGTGACATGCCCTCGAGCGTGCCCTACCCGCGCGTCAACTTGTCCGAGTTGCTGCGCCGGGCGGCCCGCCTCCATCCGGGCCGCACCGCCTGCACGCTCTACGGCAAAGAGACGACCTTTTCCCAGATCGACGACCAGGCCCGCAGGCTGGCGACCTCACTCATAAAGCTCGGTGCCCAGCCGGGCCGCCCCGTCGGCCTCCTGCTCCCGAACATCCCCGATTACCTCGTCGCACTCCAGGCCGTGTGGCTGACCGGCGCGACCGCGCTCCAGCTGTCGCCGCTCATGGTCGCCGAGGAGATCGACCACTGGATCGAGGCGACCGGCTGCCGGATCGTCATCACGCTCGACCTCCTCGCCCCGGCCGTCACCGGCTCGCTCGGCCGTGGGCCGCTCGAACACGTCGTCCTGACCTCGCTCGCCGGGCGGGTCAGCATGTGGCGCGGGCTGATCTACAACATCATCCGCTTCCGCCGGACCGGCTCGCTCCGCGTCCGGGACAACTCCACCCAACACCGATTCGAGACGCTGCTCCATGCGGAGCCGCTCGCGGTCTTCCCCGAAGTCGTCCCCGAGGAGGATGTCGCCGTCCTCGCCCCGACGGGCGGCACCACCGCCTCGCCGAAGGCGGTCATGCTGACGCACAAGAACCTCGTCGCCAACGCCATGCAGCTGCGGCAGTGGGTCGGCGGCGAGGACGCCCAGGATAGCGTCCTGGCGGTGCTGCCGTTCTTCCACGCCTACGGGCTGACGGTCTCGCTGCTGTCGAGTTGGGCCGCGTGCAACACGGTCAACCTGTATCCGCGCTTCGAGGCGGCCGCCGTCCTGAATGTCCTCGAGACGATGCGCCCGACGATCGTCCCCGCCGTCCCCGCGATGCTCTCGGCGCTCAACAAGGTCATGCGCGGCAAGTCGCACGACCTGTCGTTCGTCCGCTCGGTCCTCTCGGGGGCCTCGGCGCTCTCGCCCGAGGTCCGCGCGGAGTTCGAGCGGACGGGGGTCGCGCAACTCGTCGAAGGCTACGGCCTGACCGAGGCCAGCCCCGTGACCCACGTCAACGGCTCCGGCTTGGCCAACCACCCCGGCAGCATCGGCACCGCGCTACCCGATACGGAGTGCCGCATGATCGACTCCGAGACGGGCCGCGAAGTCGGCCTCGGCGAGATCGGCGAACTCCTCGTCCGCGGCCCGCAGGTGATGAAGGGCTACTTCAACAGCCCCCTCGCCACCGAGGAAACGCTGGCAGGCGGGTGGCTGCACACCGGCGACATCGTCCGCCGCGACGGCGACTACTACACGATCGTCGATCGCAAACGCGACATCATCAAGACTTCCGGCTTCCTCGTCTTCCCCGCCGAGGTCGAGGAGGTGCTATGCACGCACCCCGATGTCGCCGAGGCCGCCGTCGTCGGCATCCCCGACGCCGAGCGCGGCGAGGTCGTCAAGGCGATCGTCGTCCCCCGAACGGGCCGGACCCTCGACATCGCCGCCCTCACGCGCCACTGTGTCTTGCACCTCGGCAAGCACAAGCGCCCGCGCCAGATCGAGGTCGTCGCCGAGTTGCCTCGAAACTTCCTGGGCAAGGTGCTTCGCCGCAAGTTGCGTGAGACGGTGTGAGCCGAATTTAGCCACGGATGAACATAGATACTTCAGAGAGGGGTAGAAAGGATTTCTACCACCGATTCATCTCTTTCATCGGTCGCGAATCCTCATGGTCGCGATACTCGTTCGCGGGATGACCAGTTCCCCGAATACCGCATGATGGAGGGTCGCCTTCTTCGCGTCGAGCGCGATCAGCACTCCCTCGAGGACATCCGGCTCGGCCCTCATGCCCGAGTGGACCTCTAGCCGTACCTCGACGCCCTTCGGCATCTTCCCGGCGACGACTTCGCTTCGGCGCGGGAACCAGCCGCGAAGCTCCTTCCACGCATACGATCGCCTCCCGAACCTCCACGCGATCTCGACCCCCTGCGGATCGACACGCTTCACGTCCCCGAACAGTTGATCGCCGCTCGCCAGCCAGAGTTCGTCGCGCTTCGGGTCGCCCGTCGGTCGGCGGCGCACCGGCTCCGCCGCCTCGACGAAGACGCCGGACGCCGTGAACGCCCCCGCCTCCTTCGGATCGATGGCCACGCAGACGAGGCGCACCCGGCGCAGCGCCCCCGGCCCCCCGTCCGGCGAATGCCACAGCGCCGCGTCGTCGCAGGCGACCCGCAGTGACCCCGGCGCGAACGCCAGCGTCAGCTTCCGCCGATCGCCGGAGCGCTTCACGAGATACTCCGTCCCGCAGAGCTTGCCCGCGTCCACGCGCAGGGTGTCCCCGCCGAGGGTGACGCGCACCGTGTGCGACTCGAACACCGCTTCGACGGCCCACCGCGACCCGGTCGCGCGCTCCCCCTCCTGGAACAGCACGCCGACGCGCCCCGCGTCGAGCTTCGCACCGACGGGCACCTCGACCGCCTGCCCGACCTTCGTCAGTCGCATCGATTTACCGGCGAAGTCCTCGCGGATCACGGTCCGCCACCCCGGCAAGTGAGATAGCGATACCACTCCTGCATGCCTCACCGCGACGCGCTCGGCCCACGCGGTTCGCAGGACGATTGTCTCTTTTTCCATGCCAACCAAGACGCCAGTCAGTCGCTCCTCTTTCGAGAGGACGACGACGTGCGCCGGCCCATCGCGGAAGGTCTTGCCCTTTGCATTCAGCGTCACGAGATCAGCGCCGACCGCCCTGGCCTTGCCGTCTTCTCCTCGCAACTGGAGTCGCCCGCCGTTCAAAACGAGCGTCCCATGGACAGCTTCGCCGTCACGGACGATCTCGTCGGCTGGCGCGACGGCGGCAAGAAGGAATAAGGAGATGGCCCAGGCACGGAGCATGCAGTTTCTCGGAGGGGGATCGCAGTGATGGAGCTATCATAGCGACCAAGGGCCGACTTTCGCAGGGGGCGGGCGCACTCACTTTCCCTATCTTGCACGCCCCGTCCTTACGCCCTACAATTCCCTGAATATCTCCGCCGTCCCTCCTGGGTTCCCCCGATCGTGTCCGATTCACCACCACCACCCGTCGCAGCGAAGGCCAGCCAACCCAGCCCGGCCCTGCAACTCCTCGCGCTCGCGGAACAGGCGGGGCCTGACATCGCGGAAGCGTTCCAGAGGATGCAGCAGGCGACGCACATCCTCGCCCACGTCGCCGACGGCATCGTCGTCGTGGACTTCGACCTCCGCATCCGCTGGGCCAACGCGACGTTCCTCCAGTGGTGCGGCGGCCAGGCCGTCGGGCGTGGCTTCTACGAGGCCCTCGGCGCGCCGCTGTCCGATGGCGAGTTCTGCCCGTTTCATTCGGTCCTCGCGTGCGCCTCCGACGGCGACGACTCCCCCCCGGTCTGCGTGACGACTCACCTGACCTGGCGCGGCAACCGCCACCTCGAAGTGCGCATCACCCAGTTCCAGGCGGCGACCGCATCGCCCCTCTTCGTCGCCCTGTGTCACGATACGACCTCCGTCGTCCTGAAGCAGCAGAAGCTCGACGCCCTGGGGCGGGCGGGCCGAGAACTCGCCGCCCTGGACCCCGTCCAGATGGCGGAACTGAGCGTCCCCGAGCGGGTCGATCTGCTCCGGGGCAACATCCGCCACCTGACACGCGACCTGCTCCATTACGAAGTCATCGAGATTCGCCTCCTCGACGCCGAAAGTGGCAGACTCGACCCCCTGTTGCAAGAGGGCATGATCCCCGACGCCGCGAGCCGAGTCCTGTTCGCTCGGCCCGATGGGAACGGCGTCACGGGCTTCGTCGCCGCCACCGGGATCAGCCATCTCTGCCCGGACACGCTCGCCGACCCGCTGTTCCTGCCCGGATCCTCCGGGGCACGCAGTTCGCTCACGGTGCCGTTGCGCTTCGCCGATCAAGTCGTCGGCACCTTCAACGTCGAAAGCCCCCGACCCGGAGCCTTCGGCGAGGAGGACCTCCAGTTCGCCGAAATCTTCAGCCACGCCGTCGCCGCCGCCCTGCACACCCTCGACCTCCTCCGCGCCGAGAAGACCAGCTCGGCCAGCCAGTCGATCGACGCGGTCAACCGCGAGATCGTCCTCCCGGTGGACAACATCCTCGCCGACGCGGGCAACCTCCTCGAGCGCTACCTCGGGCACGACCCGGAAGTCGCCCAGCGCGTCCGCGACATCCTCTCCAACGCCCGTCAGATCAAGCAGAGCATCGTCCGGGTCGGCGAAGACCTCGCCCCGCAACCCCTACCCTCGACGATCCGCCTCCCCCCGCCGATCGCCCTGCGCGGCATCCGCGTCCTCGTCGTCGATAACGATGATGCCGTCCGCCGGTCGGCGCACCAGTTCATCGGGAGATGGGGCGGCATCGTCGAGACGGCCCGCGACGGCAAGGAGGCCGTCACGATGGCCCGATTCTCTCAGTACGACGCCATCGTCGCCGACATCCGCCTCCCCGACATGGCCGGGTACGAAATCTACCGCGTCCTCCGCGAGGCGCAGCCCAACGCGCGGGTCATCCTCATGACCGGCTTCGGCTACGACCCCGGCCATTCGCTCGTCAAGGCCCGGCAGGACGGCCTCCGCCATGTCCTCTACAAGCCCTTCCGCGTCGATCAACTGCGCGACGCCTTGAACAACCTGCGGAAAGACCCCGCATGACTCACGTCGTCGTCGCCCTCGCCTGCCTGGGCCATCTCGTCGTCATGATCGGCAGCCACAACTTCTTCTACGGCTTCCGCATGCCCAAGTGGGGCGGCGACGTGAACCACTTCGTCCACGCCCTCGCCATCCTCGCCTTCCCCCTCGGGCTGGTCGTCGGCTGGGGCTTCTCGCTCGGTGGCTTCCTCGACTGGGAGAACGCCTGCGTCACGCAGCGCATCGTCCTCGCCTACGTCGGCTTTTGTCTGCTCGTCCTCTTCGTGTGGTTCCCGATCCTGACGGTACGTCGCAACCTCCGCCGCGACCCCAGCCGATTGACCGCCTCGCAGGTCGTCGATGTCGCCGAGCAACTCGGCAGGCGGCCCGTCGGACGTGGGCGCATGCCATGGCTGGGCCGACTTCCGGGCAACCAGATATTCCAGATCGAGTACGTCGAGCGGACGCTCTTCTTGCCGCGCCTCCCGGTGGAGTGGGAGGGACTTACGCTGCTCCATCTAACCGATTTGCACCTGCACGGGACGCCGGATCGCGACTACTACCGCGTCATCATGGACCGTTGCGCGGCCTGGCAGCCCGACCTCGTCGCCATCACCGGCGACATCGCCGACAGCCCGACGCACCACCGCTGGATCTTGCCGCTGCTAGGTCGGCTGCGCTGGAACGTCGCCGCCGTGGCGATCCTCGGCAACCACGACCACTACGTCGATGTGGTCCCGATCCGCCGTCGCCTTCGCCGTCTCGGGATGCACGTCCCGGTGAACTCCTGGTTCACGCTCGACGTGCGTGGCGTGCCGATGACGGTCATTGGCACCGAATGGCCCTGGCTCGCGCCGGTTCCTGACCTCCACGATTGCCCGAAAGAGCCGTTCCGTCTCTGCCTCAGTCACACGCCGGACAACATCGGCTGGGCCAAAGCCCAGGGCATCGATCTGATGCTGTCCGGTCACGTTCACGGGGGCCAGGTCCGGCTCGGGCCGATCGGGTCGATCCTGGTCCCGAGTGCCTACGGTCGGCGGTACGACATGGGAACCTTCGACGAGTCGCCGACGCTGTTGCACGTCAGCCGTGGCCTGAGCGGTGAGCAACCGTTGCGCATCGGGTGTAGGCCCGAGGTCACGTTGCTGACGTTGCGGCGGGCGGAAGAGTGAGGATTGTCGCGTGGGAACCTTCGTGTTGTCTTACACCTGGCCCAGGAGGCATTCTGATGATCGCGCGTGGAACAGTGGGGAACCAGTCTGGCCGTTCGCATTCCCGCGCCGTTCGCCAGTCAGGTTGGCTCGACCGACAACGTCCTCGTGGAAGTCGAGGCCGTCGATGGTCAATTGGTCATTCGGACTCCGGTCGAGGTGAGGCAAACGTTGGCGGAATTGTTGCGCGGCATTACGCCTGAGAACTGCCACGCAGAATGGGAGACGGGGCCAGCAGTTGGA
>JANXSH010000987.1 GCA_025356615.1 Planctomycetia bacterium
CCCACCCTACCCCGGGCGATAGGCCCGGAAGTGGTGGGCCTCGCTCCGCTCGACCCACCCTACCCCGGGCGATAGGCCCGGAAGAGGAACGCCTGCCGCGCGTAGCTGACGCGATGCTCGATACGCTCGAACCCGGCGGCGACGAGCTTCGCCCGGATCGTGTCGGCGGGCAGGTAATGGAATCGGCCCCGCGCCGCCTCTTGCTTGAGCCACGAGCCGTAGCGGAGCATGCGCATGCTGTTGCGGAAGAACTTCAGTGGCTTCGTCGTGCGGAAGAAGCCGGGGATGCCGTGGAACGCGACGCGCAGCCAGCCGGGATCGGGCACGTTGACCGAGAAGACGAACCGACCGCCGGGCCGTAAGACGCGCCGCGCCTCGGCGAGGATGCCGTCATACGCCTGGGTGGTCCATCGCCCCTCGGCGTCATTGTAGTGCTGGGCGTACTGGATCGACAGGCCCGAGACGATCCCGTCGAACGTCCCGTCGGCGAAGGCGGGCAGACCGTGCGAGAAATCGACCTGCTGGAAGGAGACGCGCTCGGGACTGGGCTGGGGCGTGAGCGACTTCCGCAACAGGGCGATGGCGTCGTCGTTCGCTGCGGCGCAGTCCACCGCGACGACGGAGGCGACTTGCCCCTCGCTGTGATCCCAGAGGGCGCGCGTGAGTTGGCCCGAGCCGCACCCCAGGTCGAGCCAGCGCTCGCCGCGAGTGGGTGCCATCCAGTCGGTCGTGTGCGCGAGCAACTCGCGGTAGGGCGGCAACTCGCACTGCGACCAGAACGCGCGGGCGCAGCGCTTGTCGAACCAGAAATTCACGTCGGGGGGAGAAGATACGGACATGAGGTAAACCCCTCCGAGGGTGGTCGAGACTCTTCCAGCCGCGCAGCATACCGACGAGGGGGCCGCGTGCGAATAGCAGTTCTGGAGAGGGTGTGACTACGGAAGTAGGCGAAGCCCAGCGATTGCAAGCGCTGGGCTTGGGGCAGCCCCTCTCATTTGCCTACTTCCGTAGTCACGCCCTCTGGAGAGGGTGAGACCACGGAAGTAGGCGAGTGATCTCGCGGATACAAACAAGGGGTCGGCCTGGCACGCAACCCCCGGATGGCGTTGCGCTACATTTGACCCCCGTCGGGGTCAATATTACCCCGGCCCGAAAGAAGATCACGAAGTGAAGTCTTAGCCCGACGCGCCAGCGAGGGTTTTTGCCTGGCTATCCCAATCCCTAACGGGATCATTCTCTCGATCCTTAACGGGAATTGCTGGATGGCCGAATCGACTCCAGCAGCCGAACGCAACCTTACGAATTTGTAATCTGATCGCCCTTTGTGTTTTCTGCTCGAGAGGGTAGAAATATTGGGTAGAGTCGTTCGCGTGGTTCGCCGCGCATCGGGCGACCTCTCCCGCCGCTCTCCTCCGTGGTCGGACGAATTTCTCCCCTAATCCCCCAAAACGAGCAACGCGCGCCGAGTGCGCTTTCATGCGCTACCGGGCCATCGTGCGTCCGTTCGGGTATGCTTTTGGATAGATACCATGACAAGAGCCTTGCTACAGCCGGTGACGGGAAGTCGGAGCATGGAAGCGGACCACGAGCAGCCCGACCATTTGGCCCACCTCCGACACACGATCGAACATGCGGCGCACCTCCTGCCCGCGCAAGGGCCGATCACCGTATTCGTCCACCACAACACGTTGCATGCGTTCGAGGATCTGACCTTCCATGAGGGGGTCAAGAAGGCCTCCCGCATCTTCGATTGCCAGCCGTATCTTACGGAAGACCGCTACCGCCAGGAACTGGCGCAGGGGCGCATCCGCGAGGAGGATCTCGTCGCCGTCCTGCGGGAGCTGATGGGGCCGGCGGCGGACGAGCGAGTCCTGTCCGTCGGGACGCGCCTCGAGTTGCGTCTGGCGATGATGAAATACCCCATCCGGGTGGCACCGCACGCCGAGCTACGCTGGTTCATCGCCGAGACGGATGCCCTGACCCGCTACCGCCACGACGCCCCTGCGGCGACCCGCGAACGCTTCCTCCAGGAGACCCGGCACTGGGTCATGCGTGACCTGCACGGGGGGCAGCCGTCCCCGAGTGGGAATCGCCAGGAGCGCCGAGACCAGGACGCGCTGGCCGACCTGTTCCGTCGCTTCGGTGCTTCGAACATCGAGCGCTGGAGCGACCGCACCTGGGAGGAGTTCGCTCTGCAAGCGTTGTGGCGGATCTGCCGCGATGGAGTACACGGCATCGAGGCGGCCCCCCCTCCGGCCACGACGCTGGCCCGACACCGCGACCTGCTGCTCGAGGCGACCGGGGAGGACATCGATCGCCTAGTCGATGAAGTGCTGATCCGGTTCTGCGCCGCCTTCCTCGACCAGGGGTTCTCGCCCTGGAGGCTGCCCAATCGGCATCTGGGGTTCTACGAGGCCTTCCTCGCCCTTTACAGCCAGGGCGGTGGCCCGCCCGATCGCTGGCTGCGCGGGCTGTCCGGCGAGCTGACGCGCCTCCAGACCTCGCGCGTCGGTGCCCTGGAGTCGGTGCTGGAGTCGCTCGAGCTGCTCGGCGTGCCCGAGGCCGGGTGGGAGGACTTCGTCACCTCGACCCTGCTGGCGTTGCGCGGCTGGGCCGGGATGATCCGCCAGATGGAAGTCCGGGGCGACCGCGCCGCACACCCCACGCCGGCCGACGGCCTCGTGGGCTACCTCGCCGTGCGCCTGCTGCTCGAGCGCCTCGCCCTGGCGCACACGGCCCGCGAGGCAATGGCCTTCGACGAACCGCTCCACCGGCTACGCGAGTCGGCCAACGCCCGCATCCCCGAACAGCCGGCGCTCGGTGCCGATCAGCAAGCCTTCGTCGTCTTCCAGTTTGCCCTGGTCTTCGGCCTCCCGCCGGGCGTGCTGCACCACTTCAGCAAGCAGGAGTGGAATACGCTCGTCGCGGAGGTCGAGGCGTTCCCCTCCGTGGAGCGCCGCTACGCGATGCACCTGGCGTATGAGCGCCGCTACCACACGCAGACGCTGGCGGCGCTGGCGAAGCACGCCGCCCGGCCTGCGGCCCGCGTATCCAATCCCCGTTTCCAGGTGATCTGCTGCATCGACGAGCGCGAGGAGTCGCTCCTCCGCCACGTCGAGGAGGTCGCCCCCGACGCGGAGACGTTCAACGTGGCGGGCTTCTTCAGCGTGGCCATGTACTATCGCGGTGCCGCCGACGCCCACTTCAACCCCCAGTGCCCGGTCGTCGTCCGCCCGCAACATTGGGTCGTGGAGGACGTGGCCTTTACGATGGCCGACGCCCACCGCCGCCGCGCCCTGGCGCGGCGGGCCTTGGGGACCGCGTCCCACTACGTCCACCTCGGCAGCCGGACCTTCACGGGCGGGGCGTTGACGGCGGGGGTGGGTGTATTGGCCTCGATCCCCCTGGTGGCGCGCGTCCTGTTCCCCCGTCTGGCCGCCCAGGTGCGGAAACTATTCGGGCGGTTCGTCGAGCCGCCGCCGGAGACCCTGCTCCGACTGGAACGCTCCACGCCGGCCCCCGGTGCCGGGGAAGGGGAAATCGGCTTCTCCGTCGAGGAAATGGCCATTATCGGCGAGCGCGTCCTCCGCGACCTCGGCCTGATCTCGGGGTTCGCGCGGCTGGTAGTGTTCCTGGGTCACGGCTCGAACAGCATGAACAATCCGCACGATTCGGCCCACAACTGCGGGGCGTGCGCCGGTGCCCTCGGTGCCCCCAACGCCCGCGCCATCGCCCAGATCCTGAACGACCCGCGCGTGCGCAACCTGCTCGCCCTGCGTGGGGTGGAGGTGCCCCCGGATACAATTTTCATCGGGGGATTCCACAACACCTGTAACGAGACCGTCACCTATTTCGATCTCGATCGCCTGCCCCACTCCCACCAGAGCGATTTCGAGGCGACCCGGACGAGCCTCCTCCGGGCGTGCGAGGAGAACGCCCACGAGCGCTGCCGGCGCTTCCAGTCGGCACCGCTGGACATCTCGCCCGCTGCGGCGCGCCGGCACGTCGAGGAGCGGTCGGAAGACCTGTCGCAGGTCCGGCCGGAATGGGGGCACGCGACGAACGCGCTGTGCGTCGTCGGGCGACGGAGCCGGACGCGCGGCCTGTACATGGACCGCCGCGCCTTCCTCAACTCCTACGACCCCACGCAGGACGACGCCGAGCATTCGATCCTGACGCGCACCCTCCAGGCCGCGGTGCCGGTCTGCGCGGGCATCAGCCTCGAGTATTATTTCTCGCACGTCGATCCCACGGGCTACGGGTGCGGCACCAAGCTGCCGCACAACGTCGCGTCCCTGCTCGGCGTGATGAACGGTGCCGCCAGCGACCTCCGCACCGGGTTGCCCTGGCAGATGGTCGAGATCCACGAGCCGATGCGTCTGCTATTCGTCATCGAGACGACCCCCGAGGCGATGCTCCGAATCATGGACCGCAACCCAGGGATGGACCGCCTCTTCCGCAACGGGTGGGCCCACCTGGCCACCCTCGACCCGGAGTCCTCGCGCCTCCACCGCTTCCGCGACGGCAGGTTCGAGGTCTACGAACCGGAAGCGGTCGAGTTGCCCAAGGTGGCCTCCTACGCCGACTGGTATCGCGGCTGGCGCGACCACCTGGGGTTCGCCGTACTCGCAGAGGGCAAGCGGTGAGGCGAGCGGGGGCGGGCCGGAGATGAAGCCCGACGCGCGAGCGAGGGAAGCATCCACTTCCCCCGTCGTGTCCCCCTTCCCCTCGCTTGCGCGTCGGGCTTTATGATGCCAGCGGAGTCTGCGACGAGTATAAGACTGTGCCTCCAACCGGAATGGTACCATGTTCTCCTTCGAAACGTCGACCTACGCGCTGGGACTGATGATCGCGGCGGCCCCCACCGCGCTGTTCGCCGTGCTGGGCTTCTCCGCCTTGATCGGTCGGCCCCTCCCGGAGCGGGCGACGAGTCGGCTCAGCACCGTCACGATCTCGATCGGACTGCTGGCGTGCGTCGCCATGCTCGCGCTCATGGCGGCGCACGGCCGGGCGCACGTCACGGTCCCGCTGGGCAACTGGATCGAGTTGCCGGATTCCCACTACCAGTTCACGGTCAAGTTGCTCTTCGACTACCTGTCTCTGCCGTTCGTGATCCTCACGTTCCTGCTGTGCGGGACCATCGGGGCGTTCGCGACCCGGTACATGCACCGGGAGCCGGGCTTCAACCGCTTCTTCACCCTCTTCGCCATGTTCCTCCTGGGCATGACCACGAGCGCCCTGGCGGGCACGATCGAGACCCTCTTCACCGGCTGGGAGCTGGTCGGCCTCTCCTCGGCGCTGCTCGTCGCCTTCTTCCACGAGCGGTCCATGCCCGTTCGCAACGGCTTGCACGTCTGGACCATCTACCGGGCCGCCGACGCGGCCTTCCTCGCCGCCGCCATCGTGATGCACCACATGACCGGCCACGGCGACTTCGACGTGCTGCTCGGATCGGGGGCGTGGCCGGGGGCGGTGCCGGCCGATGTCTCCTCGACCCAGGCTCTGGTCGTCGGGCTACTGCTCCTGTTCGCCGCCGCCGGGAAGTCCGGCCTGGTGCCGTTCTCCGGCTGGCTGCCGCGTGCGATGGAAGGGCCTACGCCCTCGAGCGCGGTCTTCTACGGGGCGCTGTCGGTCCACCTCGGTGCCTACCTGCTGCTCCGGGTCAGCGCACTCATCGGGCTTTCGCCTGCGCTGGGCTGGGTCATCGTGGCGGTCGGCCTGGTTACCGCCGTCTACGGTGCCCTGACGGCCCGCGCGCAGACCGACATCAAGAGCGCCCTTTCCTTCGCGTCGGTCACGCAGGTCGGCCTCATCGTCGCCGAAATCGGCATGGGCTGGCACTGGATCGCCCTGATCCACCTGATCGGCCACGCCTGCCTGCGCACCCTCCAATTCGTGCGGGCACCGAACCTGTTGCACGACTACCACGTCATGGAGAACGCCATCGGCGCGCGGTTCGGCCCTTCCGCCTCGCCCGCCGGGTCCGCCCCGCGACTGGCCCACGCCTGGCTCTACCGGCTGGCCCTCGAGCGGGGCTACCTCGACGCCTGGCTAATCGACTACGCCGCCCGCCCCGTCCTCCTGCTGTTCCGCTGGTTCGACGCGGTGGAGCGGCGCTGGACGGACTTCCTTTCCGGCGGACCTTCCCGCGAGTCGGACCGGATCCAGCCATCTTCCGGCTCTCTCGAGGAGATCGTATGAGTGATATCCAGTTGCCTTACCTCGAGACCTCCATCCTCGTCGCCCTCCTGGGGGCGGTCTGGGTCGGCCGCATCCGCGACGCCGAGGTCGCCCGTCGCTGGTCGCTGGTCCTCTCCACCATCGTCCTAATGTGCGTCGCCGGGTCGTCGATCGAATTCCTTGTCATGGGGGAGAGTCAGACCCCCCTGGCAAAGAGGTTCGGCGGCAACCTCCTCGTCGTCGAGGAACTCAACGGGCCGCTACTCTTCTTGACCGCCTTGCTGTACCTGATGACCACGGTATCCACGTCGCGGATTCGGGTCCGACGGTTCTCCTTCGGCTGGACGCTGGCGTCCGAGGCGATCCTCCTGGCGACGCTCGGCTGCAAGGAACCCTGGGGGATCGTCGCACTGCTCGCGGTCGGCACCCTGCCGCCGTTCTTCGAGCTTCGCGCCCGGCACCGACCCTGGCGTGTCTACGCCCTGCACATGGGATCGTTCGTCGTCCTGCTCGCGGCGGGGTGGGCCATCGTCGAGGCGGAAGGGGGGTTAGGGCAACAGCATTCGTGGCTGGCGATGGTGCCGTTGCTCGGCGCGATCTTCATCCGCTGCGGTCTCTTCCCGTTCCACTGTTGGATGACCGACCTCTTCGAACACGCCGCGTTCGGCTCGGCGATCCTGTTCGTCGCGCCGATGGTCGGTGCCTATGCCGCCGTCCGCCTCGTCCTCCCGATCGCGCCGGACTGGGCCTTGCGCGGCATCGGGCTGATGTCGCTCTTCACCGCGCTATATTGTGCGGGCATGGCCCTTGTCCAGCGCGAGGGTCGACGCTTCTTCTGCTATGTGTTCCTGAGTCACTCGGCACTCGTCCTCGTCGGCATGGACACGATCGCCTCGCGCGGAAACGATGGCGTGATCGGCCTGACGGGCGGGCTGTGCGTCTGGCTGTCGGTCGGCCTCGCGCTGGCCGGCTTCGGCCTGGTACTCCGGGCGCTGGAGTCGCGCCACGGGCGGCTCTCATTGACACGCTACCATGGCCTGTACGACTACACCCCCACGCTGGCGGTGGGCTTCCTCCTCACCGGGCTGGCGAGCCTGGGTTTTCCGGGGACGTTCGGCTTTCTGGCAACGGAATTGCTGGTGGATGGTGCCGTCGCCTACGCCTTCAACATCGGCCTGATCGTCGTCCTCGTGGCCGCCCTCAACGGGGTCGCGGTCGTCCGCGTCTACTTCCTCTTGTTCACTGGGACGAAGCACGTCTCTTCGGTCCCGCTGGCGATCAGCCCGCGCGAAAAGTTCACGGTCCTGGCGCTGGCGGTGCTGATCCTGGTCGGCGGGTTGTTCCCACAACAGGCGGTCGGGTCGCGGAACAAGGCTGCGGTAGAGATTCGCGAACAGCGCCGGAAGCTGTTCGGGGGAGAAGCCGCCGAGCCGCCCGTATCGGAATCCGATGCGAGTCTCGCCCACAAGGACGAACCTGCGGACTGATCCGAATGCTCCCCTCGCCCCCTGTACGCGGAGACATGGGTCGGGCACAGGTCCGACCTAACCCCCTACCCCCCTCCCCTACAGGGAAGGGGGGGACCAGAGGCAACCCCGTCCGGCTCCCCCTCCCCTAAAGGGGAGGGGGCTGGGGGGTGGGGTCGGCCTCGGGGAAGACCTCACCCCTCTCCCTGAGTACAGGGGACCGGAATTCACGACCTTCTCTCCGTCCCAACGCTTCATACTTCCGCCCCATGCACCGGAGTCTCGAAATGACCCCCGATACCATACCTCCCGTCGCCCCCGCCAGCCAACGCGCCGCCCTTCCGACCATGAAGGGGAGCTGGTCCGCCGACCTGCTGTCCGGCTTCCTGGTCTTCCTGATCGCCCTGCCGTTGTGCCTGGCTATCTCCCTCGCTAGCGGCTACCCGCCGATCGCCGGGGTCTACACCGCGATCATCGGCGGCATCCTGACGACGTTCCTCAGCAACTCCGAGCTGACCATCAAGGG
>JANXSH010001082.1 GCA_025356615.1 Planctomycetia bacterium
CCCTAAAGGGGAGGGGGAGCCGGAGGCATGTCGGAAGGGGTGAAGTCTCCCACGGGCCGGTCTTGCTCCCCCTCCCTTTTAGGGGAGGGGGCTGGGGGGTGGGGTCAGCCTCTGAGAGACTTCACCTTTTCTCTTGTGTAGATACCAATCCCTTGTAGCAGGATGCGTGGGGATGGCGGGTGAGGACTTTCCTTGCTGGTACTCTATCCTGACGGGGCGCGTCTCGTGCCGATCTGGGTTGGCACGCCCCTTGCTATATCATGACGAACGAGCGGACGAGACACGTCACTGGAGGACCGAATGAACGAGCGACGACTTCCCATCGGCGCGGAACCCCGCTACGCAGGTACCCACTTTCGCGTCTACGCTCCTCTTTGTCGGCAGGTCGCGGTCGTGTCGAGTTCCTCGCACACGAAACTATCCGCCGAGGCCGACGGCTACTTCTCCGGCTTGATCGACGCCCCGACGGGGACGCGCTATCACTACTGCCTCGACGGCGGGGAGAAGCTCTACCCCGATCCCGCCTCTCGCTTCCAACCCGAGGGGCCGCATGGCCCCTCGGTCGTCATCGACGCGCGGGACTTTGCCTGGACCGATGACCGATGGCGCGGCGCGGGCGCGCGCGGGCAGGTCATCTACGAGATGCACGTCGGCACCTTCACCCACGAGGGCAACTGGGAGGCGGCCACTCGCGAACTGCCCGAGCTGGCCTCGCTCGGCGTCACCATGATCGAGGTCATGCCCGTCGCCGAGTTCCCCGGCCTCTTCGGCTGGGGCTACGACGGCGTGAACCTCTTCGCGCCGACGCGGCTGTATGGCACGCCGGACGACTTCCGGCGCTTCATCGACACGGCCCACTCGCTCGGCGTCGCCGTCATCCTCGACGTGGTCTACAACCACTTCGGCCCCGACGGGAATTACCTCACCTCGTTCTCCAAGAGCTACCACACCGACCGTTACGAGACCGACTGGGGAGAGCCGATCAACTTCGACGGTGCCGACGCCGGGCCGGTTCGCGAATACTACCTCGCGAACGTCCAACACTGGATCGAGGAATACCACCTCGACGGCCTGCGACTCGACGCCACCCAGAACATCTACGACGCATCGCCCGAACACATCCTCAAGGCGATCACCCGGAAGGTGCGGGAGTGCGGCGCGAAGCGCGGCTGTGCGACCTACGTCGTCGGCGAGAACGAGCCGCAACACGCGACCCTGATCCACGCCCCGGAGAAGGGCGGGGTGGGCCTCGACGCGCTCTGGAACGACGACTTCCACCACAGTGCCTCGGTCGCACTGACGGGGCACAACCAGGCGTACTTCACCGACTACCTCGGGGAGCCGCAGGAGTTCGTCTCGGCGGCCAAGTACGGCTTCCTCTACCAGGGGCAGCGCTACAAGTGGCAGAAGAAGCGACGCGGCACGCCGTCCCTCGACCTCGACCCGAGCGCCTTCGTCTGCTTCCTCGAGAATCACGACCAGGTCGCCAACTCGGGGCGGGGCCATCGGATCAACGTGCAATCCAGCCCCGGACGGATGCGGGCGATGACCGCGCTGCTCCTGCTCGGCCCGGCGACGCCGATGCTCTTCCAGGGCCAGGAGTTCGCCTCGTCGAAGGACTTCCACTACTTCGCCGACCACGGCCCCGACCTCGCCTCGCTCGTCCACGCGGGCCGCAAGGAGTCGCTCGCCCAGTTCCCCAACATGGCGACGGACCACATGCAGGGCCACATCCCGAACCCGGCGGACCCGCGCACGTTCGCCCTGTGCAAGCTCGACCTGTCCGAGCGCGAGTCCCACGCGGATGTCTACGCCCTGCACCGCGACCTGCTGCGACTTCGCCGCGAGGAGCCGGCGTTCCGCGAGCAGCGGCCTCGCGGGGTCGATGGCGCGGTCGTGGCCCCCGCCGCGTTCGTCTTGCGGTTCTTCGGCGCGAACGGCGACGACCGGCTCCTACTGGTCAACATGGGCCGCGATCTGCATCTCTATCCCTCTCCAGAACCTTTGCTCGCGCCGCCGGTGGGCACGCGCTGGGAGCTACTGTGGTCGAGCGAGGAGTACGTCTACGGGGGTAGCGGCACGGTCCAGCCCGAGAGCGAGATCAATTGGCGGGTGGCGGGCGAGGCCGCCGTCGTCCTACGGCCGGTGCCCGAAGAGGAGCCGAAATGAATGACTGGAAGTTGCGAATACCGTTGACCGCCGGACGACCCGACCAAGACGACCTCCTCCTGAACCGCGAGTGGCTCGTGTCCAACGGCCTGGGCGGGTACGCCTCGGGGACACTGGGCGGCGTGCCCTCGCGCCGCTACCACTGCCTGCTCATCGCGGCGTTGCCCGGCACGCTGGGCCGGCGGGTGATGCTCAACCAGCTCACGGAGATGCTCCGCCTACCGGACGGGAGTTCCGTCCTGCTCGGCGGGCAGGAGCGTGGCCTCCGCTCGGACGAGAACAACGAGCCGACGGGCGAAGCCCTGCTCGAGCTGTACGGCGCGGACTACCTCACCGAGTTCCGCCTCGAAATGGGTCTGCCCGTATGGCGTTACGACATCAAAGGCGTCGTCTTCGAGAAACGGATCCTCTTACCGCACCGCCAGAATACGGTTCACATCAACTACCGCCTCCTCTCGGGCGGGGGGCCGATTCGCCTCAAACTACGCCCGGCGGTCCACCCCCGGCCGCACGAGTCGAGCGTCAGCCACGAAGACCCCGGCCCCTACGAGCTCACCGCGATCGAGGGCCGACTCGAGTTGTCCTCCAAGACCAACGTGCCGCCGCTACGGTTCTACCTGCACGGCAAGCGCCCGGCGTTCACGATCGACGGTGGGAAGCTCCACGACATCTTCTTTCGGGTCGAAGAGAGCCGGGGCTACGACCACTGGGGGCACCTGTGGACGCCGGGCTACTTCCGGGTCGATCTGCTCCCCGACCAGGACGTGACCCTCGTCGCCTCGACCGAATCGTGGGAGACCCTCCTCGCCTTGACCCCGGCCGAGGCGTTCGCCGCCGAGACGGAGCGCAGGCATCGCCTCATCGACAGTGCCGCCCCCGCTGTCCGCACCGGCCCCGCGCGGGAGCTGGTCCTCGCCGCCGACCAGTTCCTCATCACCCCCTCTGGACGCATCGAGGACACCGCCCGCGCGCGGGCCGCCGGCGACGAGGTCCGCGCGGTAATCGCGGGCTACCACTGGTTCACCGACTGGGGTCGGGACACCATGATTAGCCTCGAAGGGCTGACGCTGACGACCGGGCGTGCGAACGAGGCGGGCTACATCCTCCGGTCGTTCGCCCACTACGTCCGCGACGGCCTGATCCCGAATTACTTCCCCGAGGGCGAGCGCGAGGGGGTCTACCACACGGCGGACGCGAGCCTGTGGTACTTTCACGCGGTCGATCGCTACCTCGCGGCGACGAACGACCGCATCACGCTCCGCGCGATCCTGCCCAAGTTGCAGGAGATCATCGACGCCCACCTCGCCGGGACGCGCTTCGGCATCGGCGTCGATCCGTCCGACGGCCTCCTACGCCAGGGGGCGGAGGGGTATCAACTGACCTGGATGGACGCGAAGGTCGGCGACTGGGTCGTCACGCCGCGCCGGGGCAAGGCGGTCGAGATCAACGCCTTGTGGTTCAACGCCTTGCGCCTCATGGAAGGCTGGGTCGGCGAGGAGAGGGGCGAGGCGGCCGCCGCCCCGCTCGCGGAACACGCGAAGCGCGCGGGGCGGTCGTTCAACGAGCGTTTCTGGTACTCCGAGGGCGGCTACCTCTACGATGTCATCGACGGCGAGGCGGGCGACGACTCGGCGTGTCGGCCCAACCAACTGTTCGCCATCAGTCTACCGCACCCGGTCCTCAGCCAGGCGCGATGGGAGGCCGTGGTCACGCGCGTGCGCGAGGAGTTGCTCACCCCAGTCGGGCTGCGGTCGCTCGCCCCTGGACACCCGGACTACAAGCCCAAGTATTACGGCGACTTGCGCGCCAGGGACGCGGCCTATCATCAGGGGACCGTCTGGGGCTGGCTGATCGGCCCCTACATCGACGCCTGGTTGCGCGTCCATCCCGGCGACAAGTCCGGGGCGCGGACGCTCTTGCAGGGCTTCGTCGAACACCTCGGCGGGGCCGGCGTCGGCTCGATCAGCGAGGTGTTCGACGCCGAGTCCCCGTTCACGCCTCGCGGCTGTGTCGCCCAGGCGTGGAGCGTCGCGGAGGTGCTGCGCTGCTGGGCGCTGACCGCGCCGGAAGAGGGGGGACGTGGTGACGGATTATTAGTGGCGCGGGGAAGACCTCACCCCCCCACTCCTTTCGAGGCTACGTTTATTGCGACAGAATAAATACGGGGCGACACGAGGGCAATAACATCTAGTTCATCGCAAAGTAGCCACACCCAAGTCAAAACGACACGGGACACAGGGCGTCCCGTGTCGTTTTGACTTAAATATAAACGATAGTCGCTCGACCCACCCTACAATT
>JANXSH010001092.1 GCA_025356615.1 Planctomycetia bacterium
TTCGCATCGTACTTCTTGACTCTCCAGCCTACCTCAGCCCCGTTCACGGGGCTTTGGTTCTTAGCCCGGTCCTTTAGGGCCGGGCGTCGCTCACCATTCGACGCCGAGCATGAGGCAGTTGAGACGATCGGGTCCGCCGCCCCGTTCTGGATGATGTCGACTCACCATTCGACGCCGAGCATGAGGCAGTTGAGACCGCTACCGATGCCCAAGAATCCGACGCGGTCGCCGGGCAGGAGGAAGTCGCGTTCCTCGGCGAGGGCGGCCGTCAGTGGGAGCGAGACGGTGCCGATGTTGCCGAGGTATTCGTAGGTCGAGAACTCCTTCTCGAGGCCGATGCCCAGCGCGCCGAGAATCGACTCGCGATGCGCATTGCCTACCTGGTGGCAGATGACCTTGTCGATGGTGTCGGCGTTCCAGCCGAGGCGGGTCAGGAACGACTTCCAGGTGTGGAGGCCCAGATCGACGCCGTAGCGGAGGACCGCGACGGAGTCGGTGGACATGAACTGGCGGGCGGCGGTCAGGACGCGCTCGCTCAGACCGTCGGCGAGGGCGGCGGCGGTCGTCAGACCCCACTGACAGAGGCCGTGGTGCTGCGGGGCGGCGAGGTTCATCCCGCCGAGGATGCGGCGGCGCGGGTCGCGCGAGAACGAGCCGTCGGTGACGAGGACGGCGACCGCGCCACTACCGCCCGTGAGCGTGGCGAGCGAGGTCTTGAACGTCTCGATGTTGCGGTTCTTCAGCAGGTCGTCGATGACGGTGTCGTTGATCTCGCGGGAGGTCTCGCAGCTGACGACCAGCCCGGCCCGGACCTGGCCCAGCTCGATGCGGTTCGCGATGTCCACGATGCCGTTGAGGACGCCCAGACAGGCGTTGCTCAGGTCGAAGACGGCGGCCTCGGAGCTGATGCCGATCGCGGCGGCGACCTTGCACGCCGTCGCCGGCTCGAACTGCTCGCGGCAGACGGCCGCGTAGATCATCACCTGGACTTCGTCGGGGCGGACGTTCGACACCGCCAGCGCCTTGCGGGCGGCGGCGATGGCCCCCTGCGAGAGCGGGTAGTTCGGCTCCCACCAGCGGCGCTCGACGATGCCCGTCAGCGCCTCGAGTTGGCCCGCAGGCATGCGCAGCGCCTGGTACAGCGGGGAGAGGCGACTCTCCAATTCCGACGACGTGACGACGACGGGCGGCAACTCATAGCCGATCGAATGGATATAGGCTTGGGTGTATTTCATTTCCGGTCGCAGTGGTTCGATCCAGGCCGCCGTCCGCTCGTCCGGTGGCAGCTGAAATCCCCTGAGAGGCGTTCGGCGCGAGTCGATCCCTACCCTCTAGTAATAGCATCGGGAGGGGTGATTGGATAGCCACGATCGTTCGCAAGGGCGAATTTCTCGCCCCCCAGGTAGCGGGGCGGAGGTTCGGGCGCGTTCGCCCCCCCTATTATACGCATCGTCTTCCATCGGCCCCGGAGGAAGCGCAGGAGCAAGATCATCGACCCGAGGATGAGGTAGGCGCTGGCGCAGGCCCACGCCCAGTACAGGCCGAATTCGTAGCGCCAGACGAGGTAGCTCGGCAGGACCATGACCGACCAACTGAGGGTCGCCGAGACGAGGGTGACGAATCGCGTGTCGCCCGCGCCGCGCAGGGCGAAGGCCAAGGTCATGTTGACGGAGTCGAACAGGCAGTAGACCGCGACGAACCGCAACAGCAGCGGCACGCGCTCCTCGACGACGGCCCACCCGGCGGGGTCATCGACCGTCTGGAAGGGCCACAGGAGGAGCGTCGGTGTGAACAGGTAGGCGAGCGACACGACCAGGGTTCCGCCCAGCGCGACGACGAGGCCGGACCAGACGGCCCGCTCGGCGCGCCGGGGGCGATTCGCCCCGAGTTCCTGGCCGACCAGCACCTCGACGGCCTGCCCGACGCCCATCATGGGCAGGAAGGCGATGAGGTTGAGCGTGCAGGCGATGCTGGTCGCGGCGAGGTCGGCCGTGCCGCGCCGGCCGATGAAGATGAGGAAGGCGCTGAACGCCATCGTCTCGAGCATGGTCCCGACGCCCTGCGGCAGGCCGTAGTACAGCAGCCGGCCCATCAGTTCGCGGTCGAAGCCCCAGGATCGCCCGATGGCGTAGTCGCGGACGAACCGCGGGCGGAACATCAGCCCGACGCCGACGAGGGCCGAGGTCGAGGTGCCCGCGACCGTGGCCCAGCCGGCCCCGGCGATGCCCATCCGCTCGAAGCCCAGGTAGCCGAAGATCAGCACCGAGGCACAGCACCCGTTGACGAAGAGGCCGGCGACGTTGACCCACAGCACCGTCGTGCTGTCGCCCCGGCCCGCGAAGAAGCTGCACGCGGAGGCGACGACGAGGAACGGCAGGGCGCTGAAGCACAGACAGCGGAAGTAGACCACTTCCATCGCCTGGAGTTCGTCCGCATGGCCGCTGAGGCCGACGATCGGCCCGGACAGGGGAACGAGGAGGAGGAACGCCAGCCCGCAGAGGACGGAGAACCACATCGCTTGGCCGATGATCGCGCCGACCTTCTGCGGCTGGCCCGCGCCGGTGTATTGCGCGACGAACGTCGTGGCGTAGTTCGCCGTCCACTGGAACAGCGCCAGCACGCTCCAGAACATCATGACGGCCGACAGGCCCGCGCCGACCGCCTCCGTGCTGCTGCGACTGAGCAGGATGCGGTCGAGGACGATCTGGAGCGTCCAGCAACTGTTGCTGAGGATGAAAGGCCACGCCAGCCCGAGTAGCGCGCGACAACTCGCGGGGCTGGGTTTCGTGGACTGATCGGTCGGCATTCGAGATCCTCATGGAAGCGGACGGCACGTCCACCCTGTCTATCTTACGAGGCACGGTCAAGAATTGCTCACCTCGCACGATCCCTGTCTCTCGCCGCCGAGGCCATTTCATGGACAACTATTTCTTCCATCTCTCGTAACGGCCTCTGGGACGAGGCGTATTTGACCTGTCCGGAACACTTCGATCTCCGCGACCGAATCACCAAACAGACCGTCATCCCCCATGCTTCCCCGCTCTGCGGGGTGAGGAGAGTCCCATGCTTCAGATCCTGAAAAGTGTCGTGTCCTGCTTCCAGAGCAACCAGAAGGCGACCCCGCC
>JANXSH010001101.1 GCA_025356615.1 Planctomycetia bacterium
GTTCGCCGCGCTGGGGGGCGATGTCGTCGTCAAGCCGCTGTTCGGCTCCGAGGGCCGCGGCATGTTGCGCGTCAGCGATGTCGAGTTGGCCTGGCGCACGTTCCGCACCCTGGAGCGCACCGGCGCGGTGCTGTACCTCCAGCAGATGGTCCGTCATCCGGGGTGGGATCTGCGCGTCTTCGTCCTGGGAGGGGAAGTTCTGGCGGCGATCAAGCGGCACGCACGCGGCGACTGGCGGACCAACGTCGCACAGGGCGGTGTCGCCGAGACGACGACCATCGGCAACGCCGAGCGGGCGCTCGCCCTTCGGGCCGCCGACGTATTGGGGGCAACGGCCTCGGGCGTCGATCTGCTCCAGGGGCCGCATGGCGAGTGGTACGTCCTCGAGGTCAACGCGGTGCCCGGCTGGAGGGCGCTCGCCCCGGCGACCGGCGTCGATGTCGCCGCCGCGATGGTAACGCACCTCGCCGAACAGGTGGGCGAATGAGCGACCCGCTCCATGCCCAGATGGCGTGTGTCTGGGAGGCGACCGCGCGGAAGCCGGGCAACGTCCATCGCTACCGGGACTTCGGCGACACGACGTATCTCGATTTCGTCGCCAGCGCCGCGGCGATCGGCCCCGTCTTCGGCGCCGATCTCGCGGTGGGCGAACTCGTCCTCGCCGGCGTCCGCGCGACGCGCCTCGTCACGCGGGCGAACACGAACCTCGGCATCCTCCTGTTGCTCGCGCCGCTCGCGGTGGCCGAGCCGGGGCCGGACCTCCGCGCGGACCTCGAGCGAGTCCTCGCCTCCCTGACGCGCCGGGACGCGGAACGGGTCTACGAGGCGATTCGTCTGGCGAATCCCGGCGGGCTGGGCAAGGTGGACGAGGGCGATGTCTCCGCCGAACCGGATCGCGGGCTGCGCGAGCTGATGGCGCTCGCCGCCGACCGCGACGCCATCGCCCGACAGTACGCCGGGGGGTACGCCGACGTGTTCGAGGTGGGCATCCCCGCGCTGCGGGAAGGGTTGGCGCGAACGGGCTGCATCGAAGGGGGGATCCTCCTCGCGCATCTACACCTCATGAGCCGATCTCCCGATACGCTGATCGCGCGAAAACGAGGGCAAGTGGAGGCCCAGGAGTCCGCGACGCGCGCGGCGGAAGTGCTGGCCCTCGGCTGGCCGGACACCCTGGAGAGTCTGGCGAAGTGCAACGAACTCGATGTCTGGCTACGCGAGCGCGGCAACGAGCGCAACCCCGGCGCGACGGCGGACCTGGTCGCGGCGTGCCTGTTCGCCATGCTGCGGACGCGCGAACTAGAACTGATGCAGGAACGGTTCTTCTTGCCGGGGGACTTGGAATAGGGGACTTCAGGGATCCGGGCGACTCCGTTCCCCCCTCTTTGTCAGAAGGGGTCAAGTATTCCGGTTGTATCGTCGATTCCATCTTTGTGGGATACGCGGTCAGTAATCGAGGGTATGCGCCCTCCTGGGTCGGAGCCGAGTGAAGTCGGGTCCACCAGAGAGGTTGGAGACGGACCATGGCGAAAAAATTGATGAGCATGGTGCTGGCAGCGAGCTGCCTCGTCTGGTGCGCCGTGGCCGTGGCCCAACCCCCCGCAGGGGGGCCGAATCCCGGCTCGCCGGGTTTCGTGCCGAATCTCGGCGGTTCGCCGGTCGGATTCGACCCGCCGGTCGTCCCCCAATCCAACCCAACGGTCTCGGTGGCGAACGAAACGGCGTTCCAAGGCCCGTCCGTTCATTTCGGGTTCGACTACCTGCTGTGGTCCATGCGCAGGCAAGCACTGCCGCCCTTGATTACCACCGGATCGTTGAGGGATCCCATCCCAGGGGCGCTGGGCCAGCCGAACACTCGCGTGATCCTCTCCGGCAGCGATGGCGAGGACAGACTGCACTCCGGCGGACGGCTGACCTTCGCGATCCAGCTCGACCCGGACTTGACCGTGGACTTTAGAGGCTTCCTCCTCCAGGACACCACGGGTCGCAAGGTGCTGAGTTCGGCGGGTGCCCCCGGCACCTCCGTTCTGGCGCGTCCGTTCCTCAACGTCAACGCCGGCGTCGAGGATGCCGACCCGGTGGCCGTGCCCAACGCCATGGCCGGAACCTTTACCGTGGCGATGCCCCGGAGCTTCTACGGTGTGGACGCCAATCTGCGCTACATCTACCTGAACGATCTATCGCAGAGTTCTCGCATCACATTCTTGACGGGTGTCCGATTTCTCCAACTGGATGAGAAACTGGTCATCAGCGAGGCGCTCAGGGACTTGCCCGGCCTGGGCGCTGTGGGCAATTCCTACTCGTTGGCAGAAACCTTTAGCACCAACAACAGCTTTTACGGCGGGCAGTTCGGCCTCGAGTACGAGTGGAGCCTAGGCCCGGTGAGCGTCGGGCTGACGAACACGGTCGCGGTGGGCACCACCAACCAGGTGCAGACGAACTCGGCCACCACCAAGTTCACGGAACCGAACGGCGTCGTCACGGTCGGCGTCAACCGGGCACTCCTGATCCAGCCCAGCAACGCGGGCCAGCGCGGCCGCAACGTGTTCTCCGTGGTGCCCGAGACCACGCTCAAGTTGGGCTTCGATCTCAACGAGCACATTCGCTTCGGCGTGGGCTACAACTTCCTCTACTGGAGTGGGGTGGCCCGTCCCGCCAACCAGATCGACCGGGCGATCAATATTCAGGCGCTCCAGCCGTTCGATCAGATCGGCCCGGCGAGGCCTGCGCCGCTCTTCACGAGTAGCGGCTTCTGGGCACAGGGCCTGAACGTCAACCTGGGGTTCACGTTTTGAACGCGAGTCGTCGGCGAGTCGCCCCGCAGGAATGCGGCCCCGTGCGGCCAGAGATGATACAAAGTTAGCCCGACGCGCAAGCGAGGGAAACAGGTCACTACCGAGGACGTATACGGAACCCTCGCTTGCGCGTCGGGCTAAGTCCTCCCTTACCAGATGTGTCCTCCCTGACCGCAACTAGTATAGCTCCGTGGCCCTGTCCGTTCCTCGAAACAAGGAGTGATCTCATGTTGTTAGACTGGGTTCGCCGTGCGATGAAGCAGGGGGCCACGGTGCCGGCCAAGCAGCACAGTCGGGCCTCGACCAGGCCTAGACTCGAAGCGCTGGAAGAGCGCTGGATGCCTGCTGCGGTCCGCGCGATTCCGGCGTTCACGGCGAATTCCCTGCCGCACGAAGATGACGCCCCCAGCCCCGTGGCCAACGTTGGCTTCAACCTGGACTTCTTCGGCGTCAAGACGAACTCCGTGTTCGTCAACAACAACGGCAACATCACGTTCGGCGCGGCCTTCCCCACCTTCACGCCCACGGCCCTCAACTCCGCCAACGGCGGCATCCCCATCATCGCGGCGTTTTTCGGCGATGTGGACACCACACCTGCGGCCGGGCCGGTCGTTACCTACGGCACGGGCACCTTGTGCGGTCGCGCGGCCTTCGGCGTCGATTTCCTCGATGTGGGCTACTTCGCGAATCACCTGGACAAGCGGAACTCGTTCCAGCTCATCCTCGTGGATCGCTCCGACACGGGGGCTGGCAATTTCGACATCGAGTACAATTACGACAAGATCAAGTGGGAAACCGGCGACGCCAGCGGTGGCACGAACGGACTGGGCGGCTCATCCGCCGCAGTGGGGTACACCAACGGAACGGGCGTGGCGGGGACGTTCTTCGAACTGGCCGGATCCCACGTCAACGGGGCCTTGCTCGATGGCGGATCCTCGTCCCTGGTTTCCAACTCCCTGTTGGCCAGCACCCCCGGCCGCTACCACTTCCTGGTCCGCGGTGGCCAGGTCGTCCAGACGACGACGATGAATCAGGACGTTACCTCGGGGACGCGCGTACTCGCCCCGTTCCGCTACATCACCGACCCCGCGACGGACATTCAGCGTGGCAACATCACCCTGATCAACGTCGCCCCCGTCACCCAGACCGCCGCCAATGCCTGCCTCGACATCACGACGACCTCCAGCATCGGCGGCGGCAACAATACGTCCTACCCAGGGCCGATCACCATCGTGTTCACCCAATTACCCCCCGGCGTCGATCTGGTCAACCAGACCGGGACCACCGCTTCGGGCCACGCCTACATCACCACCCAGGTGGACAGCCTTCCCCGTGACGCCCCAGTCCTGCGCGTGGCGATCAAGCTCCGCAATCCGGGCTTGCAGGCCCCGAGTACCTACTTCGTCGGCTTCCCGGTGCAGGTCTTCGCCGGGCCGTTCGATCCCACCATGGACTAATTTCGCTCGCCGGCGCGGGTCGAGCAAGGTTCGTGCCGTCGGGCACCCGCCCGGCGGGACCGGATCGATTCACCCTGCTGTTGACACGCCTTTTCGTGCGTCCCCTTGCATCTCGGCGATCCACCCGGTACTCTTGAACAAGATCATTCTCGCAACCGTGTCTCAGCCGAGGTGGCGTCATGGCTCGCATGAGCCGGGAATTTCATCTGGTCTTGCTCGGGGCGGGTCTCCTCACGGCAGGCTCGTTCCTGTGGCCCGATCCCGACCCGGTCCAGGTCGCCGAAAACAAGGCGAACGACCCCGAGGGCGGTGGGCAGGGCAACACCCATCGCCACCACCGTGTGGGCTACATCATGTTCCTCCACACGCGGTCGTCCCCCTCACGGACCATGCTCACCTCGTCGAGTTCGGTCGTCTCGCGCGGCGGATTCGGGTCCAGCGGAGCACGGTTCTCCGCCGGGGGTTGAGTCATGGAGCGACGTGCCTGCGAGCCTCGGCCCAACTGGCCCAAGCGCGTCGAGTCGCACGGCTTGCTCTACCACACGCTCGGCGGCGTCCCCTACTGGGACGAGACCGCCTACTACGGCTTCCGCCCCGCCGAGATCGACAACATCGAACTCGCCGCACAAACCCTGCATTCGATGTGCCTGGAGGTCGTCCAACAGGTCATCGACGATCGCCTCTTCGGCCTCTTCTTGATCCCCGAGGACTTCGTCGAACTCGTCGTCCGCAGCTGGGAGAGCCGTGAGCCGGGCATCTACGCCCGGTTCGACTTTACCTACGACGGCAGCGCCCCGCCCAAGCTGCTCGAGTACAACGCCGACACGCCGACGGCCCTCGTCGAAGCCTCCGTCGCCCAGTGGTTCTGGTTGCAAGACACCGAACCGGGCGGCGACCAGTTCAACAGCATCCACGAGAAGCTCCTCGACGCCTGGCGAGCGCTCTACAAGCGCGACGATAGCCCGATCCACTTCAGCGCGCTGTCCGGCGTCGTCGAGGACTACGTCACCGTCGAATACCTCCGCGACACGGCGATCCAGGCGGGGTTCGAGACCGCGTACCTCGACGTGGAGGAGGTCGGCTGGAACCAGCAGCTCCGCCGCTTCGTCGATCCGCGCGACCGGCCCATCCGCCGACTCTTCAAGCTCTACCCCTGGGAGTGGGTGATGCGCGACGACTTCGGGCGCTTCGTCCCCGGCACGCCGATGCGCTGGCTCGAGCCTGCCTGGAAGGCGATCCTGTCGTGCAAGTCGATCCTGCCGCTCCTCCACGAGCGCTACCCCGAGTGCCCCAACCTCCTGCCCGCCTCCTTCGAGCCGTTGCGGGAGGACTACGTCCGCAAGC
>JANXSH010001112.1 GCA_025356615.1 Planctomycetia bacterium
ACGAATCCCGTCGAGGGCGGCAGGTAGCGAAGCCCGACGAGTTGTGCGGGGCTGACGGCGACCTCCTCGTCCGATGGCTTGTTGCCGAGGAGCCAGGGCTTGCGCTGCTTGCGGGGGATGGCGTGGTCGTGCTCGCGGCGCATCTCCACCGTCGCCAGCGCGTAGGCCAAGCCCACGCCTGCCATCAGCAGCATCACCCCGAAGACGGCCCCGCCGAGGATGCGATTCGCCCGCACGGGCTTGGGCGCTGGCCCGACCGCATGGGGGGCTTGGGCGATCGAATCCTCTGCCGCGCTCGCCGGCACATGAGAGACCGCGAACGCCTCCCCGCAGCGTGGGCAAGCGATTCGCTGCCCCACGACGAGGCCGGGCATCGGCGGAATGACGGCATTACAGAATGGACAGGTCAGGGTAGTCATGCAATAGATTCTAACCACAGCGGCACTGAGGGCACAGAGGAGGAACCGAAAGAAGAGGAGAGCGGAAAGCGTGTCAACGCCGTATCCTCTCCTCTGTCACGCCCTTCTGCCCGTGTTTTTCTCTGTGCCCTGGGTGACTCAGTAATTATACTGCCGTGATTCGGGTCGGCCTGGTAAGTTCAAGGAAACGGTCTGTTGCTCTTTCTCACCCTGTGAGGGGATTCGGCGAGCGTAGGGCCTGAACTTTCCGTGTGATGCGTTCGGCGCAGGGGACCTATCCAACGTGAGGTATCCGAGTAGTTCGATCTTTAGGAGCGAGTCTGAGTCTTCCGACCGAAAGCCCAGACCCTCCGATCGCCAATCAACCCCGTGAGGCGCAGATGAAGGCCAACGACGACCACTGGATACGCCACGCCCTCGCCCTCGCCGCGCGGGGGCGGGGAAACGTCGAGCCGAACCCGATGGTCGGCGCGGTCGTCGTCCGGGACGGCGTGAACGTCGGCGAGGGCTGGCACCGGCGCTACGGCGGGCCACACGCGGAGGTGTTCGCGCTGACGGCGGCGGGAGAAGCCGCACGCGGGGCGACACTGTACGTCACGCTCGAGCCGTGCTGTCACTTCGGCAAGACGCCGCCCTGCACGGACGCCGTCCGGACCGCCGGGGTGGCGCGTGTGGTCGCGGCGATGGCCGACCCCTTCCCACAGGTCGGCGGTCGCGGGGCGACCCTCTTGCGCGAGGCGGGCATCGACGTATCGGTCGGATCGTGCGAAGCCGAGGCGCGCCGGCTGAACGCGCCGTACCTGAAACTCGTCGGCACGGGCCGACCGTATGTCCACGCCAAATGGGCGATGACGCTCGACGGCAAGATCGCCACAAGGACGGGCGACTCCCAGTGGATCAGTAACGTCGCCTCGCGCCGGCTGGTCCATGAGTTGCGTGGATACATGGACGCGATCCTCGTCGGCATCGGCACCGCGCTCGCGGACGACCCGCAGCTCACCGCGCGCCCCCCAGGCCCGCGAGTCGCGACGCGCATCGTCCTCGATCGCCGGGGTCGTCTGCCGCCGGAGAGCCGCCTCGTCCGCACGGCGCGCGAGGTGCCGACGATCGTCGTTGGCGAGGGGAATGCGGCTCTCGTCGAAGCAGGGTGCGAGGTGCTATCGTCGGGAAGCATCGACGGGTTGCTCGACGAACTGGGCAGGCGTCGGTTCACGAATATCCTGGTGGAGGGCGGCGGCGAGGTCCTCGGCAGCTTCCTCGACGCGAGGCAGATCGACGAGGCCCATGTCTTCATCGCGCCACGCCTCGCCGGCGGCACCCTAGCGCGCGGCCCGGTCCTCGGCGTCGGCGTCGAGCGCATGGCCGAGGCGCTGCGGTTGGAGGCGTGGAACGTCGAGTCGATCGAGGGGGATGTCTACCTGCGGGGGTGGAAATAGGCGGCGTGTGACGATGCCCTGGCTTTTCGAGGTGCCTTTGATCGCGAATCGAGATATACTTCAAGGGGCGAAATCCATCCCTTCATTTCGAGGATGATCCCCAATGACCATAGACGAACTCCGAACCGTGCGAGAGGCGAATCCGTTCCGCCCGTTCATCATCCACATGGCCGATGGGCGTTCCTATCCGGTTCCCCATCGCGACTTCATCTCGCAATCGCCTGGCGGGGGACGAACCATCATCGTGTACCGCGCGGATACGTCCTTCAGCATCCTCGACCTGTACCTCGTCAACGAGTTGGAAATCCCGGCACCTATAGTGGACCCCGTTGTCTAGACCAAAAAACGCCAAGACATCCCATCTGACACGGCGGACCGTCGTTCCGCCGTCTGGCAGTCCCTCTTTGCCGCACGACCCCTCCCCCCCTGGCTGAGGGGTCGTGCGGC
>JANXSH010001119.1 GCA_025356615.1 Planctomycetia bacterium
CGGGAAACTCATGAACTTCACCACAATAAGTAGTCCGAAATGCTGAAGACCTTAAAGATTCGATGCAAGCGGAAGGACTAGAACAATAGGGTAATGAGTAATTAGGAGATGGGCCGCCCCGGCGGACGGGCGCTACGTCCTCCAGATCCGCGATGTCCATCAGCGCGGCGGGGCCGGGTTCGTGTATTTCCTGAGCGTCAAGCGAAGTCAGCCGACCTTCCTGATGGACCTCGATTCGGACAAGACGATCCTCGCCCCCGGCACCGCCGGGGTCCTCCTCGCCCGGATCACCCGGCAGGACGGCTTCACAGGGGAGGTGCAGCTCGGCGTCGAGGGCTTGCCGCCCGGCGTCAAGGCGACCTGTGGCCGAATCCTCGCGGGCACCGTGGATGGTTGCATCGTCTTGCAAGCCGGACCCGATGCCAAGAAGGGGGCCGCCAATGTGCGGATCGTCGGAACCTCCACGATTGCCGGCCCCGATGGCAAACCCATTCCCGTGAGCGCCTCGGCCCGTCCGCTCCAGGAGTTCTACAGCCCTGGCGGCGGGCGCAATCACTTCCCGGTGCGGATGCACACCGTCTCCGTGGGCGACCCCCTCGACCTGCTGGAAGTGAAGCTCAACGTGACAGCGGTGACATTGAAGCCCGGCGAATCGAAAAAGATCGAGGTGGACGTGACACGCCGGGCAGGGTTCAAGGGCACGCTGACCCTCGACGTGATCTACCAACACCTGGACTTCGTCTACAACAACAGCTTGCCACCCGGTGTAACGATCGACGCCGGGGCGAGCCAGACCCTTTTGACCGGCGAGCAATCCAAAGGGTGGATCATCCTGAAGGCAGCCCCCGACGCCAAGCCGGTCGCGAAGCAGCAAGTGGCCGTCATGGTCCACTCCTCGATCAACTTCGCGATCAAGTTCACCTACAGCAGTGAGCCGCTCTTGGTGACGATAACGAAATAAAGCAAGGGACACGGATCGAACGGAGGAGACGTCGGCCCCATCGTCTACCGCCGGCAGATCGGCGAGTTGACCGGCGAGTTCCTCGCGAACTACCGCACCGAGCGCCTCTACGTCGAACCGACGCCCGACGAGGCCGCGACCTACCAGCAGGCGCGGGACCACTACCGCCAGTTCTGCTCCGACCGGGGCGTCAGCATGGGCGGGGCCAACGGCTGGAACCGCTTCATCCAGGAGACGAGCCGGTCGCGCGAGGGCCGGGCCGCCTTCCAGGCGTACCGCGAGCAGCGCAAGCTCGCCCTCGCCGCCCCGGCGAAGCTCGAGCTGCTGGAGCGACTGCTCCATCGCTATCGCAAGGACCGCACGCTGATCTTCACGAACGACAACGCGACGGTCTATGAGATCGCCCGACGGTACTTCCTCCCGGCGATCACGCACCAGACGAAGGCGAAGGAGCGCAAGCACGTCCTCGACGGCTTCCAGACGGGCGAGTACTCGGTGATCGTCACGAGCCGGGTCCTCAACGAGGGCGTGGATGTGCCCGCCGCGAACCAGGCGCTGCAGAAGACGGCGGGGACATGTAGGCTTTCCCGGACGTGTAGCTCACTCGGCCCCCGCCGCTGCTGAGCTGGGTCGTTCGGCCTCCGCCGCGCTGGAGCCACGCGCGCCGCAACACGCCTGCGCGCCCAACACCACCTCGCGGCCCTACCGCTTCTTCCCCCCGACTCCGGGCACGGCCGCGACTTGTTTCATCCACTCCGCGACCTGGCGTTCGTCGAGGTCCGCCACTGATTCGAACTCCACGCCCCGTGTAGACTTGCCCATCCCCACCGGCGTCACAGGCGGGACAGGCACGAGCGCCGCACCGTTCACGAGCATGAGCTTGACGTGGCCGGCGAAGCCGCCGCAACAGAAGCACCAGCCGTCGCCGACGCCATAGTACGACATGCCCCATTTCACGGAGCGCTGTAGGCCGGGAAGCGTCTTGGCTGCTAGCGCATCTATGCATTCCGCGATGCCGCGCTGCGGCTGTGGCAGACTGGCGATGTAGGCGAAGACCGGCGTGTCGCCGACCGCAGCCTTCGCGGGGCTTGCCTTGCCGGTCACCATGGATTCCGGCAGCGTCGTGGCAGCCTCGCCGTGTGCCGCCGCGCGAACAGACGGTTTGCGGACTGCGGGCTTGGAAGTCTTGTCAGACTCGTGGGCTGGCATGGTAGTCTCCCGTACTTCGGATGCGTGGCCGCCGAACGACCAAGCTCAGGGGCCGGCGGCGTGCCCGAGTGCCTTACCAACTTGGAGTGGGGCCGCCGGTCCCCAGTAGCGCCTGGTTCTTTTTACTGCGGCCGTCGCCGCGCCAGCGTGCCGGGAACTTGGGCGCGGTTCCTGTTCTATCCTATAGCGGGCCCGGCGGACGTGCCCGTATTTTCCGTGGTGCAGCGAGCGCGAGGCGCTCGGCCCGG
>JANXSH010001132.1 GCA_025356615.1 Planctomycetia bacterium
AATGGGACACGGATCGAACGGAGGAGACGGATCAATACGAATTGATTTTGTATGATCCGTATTGATCCGTCTCCTCCGTTCGATCCGTGTCCCATTACTTTATAGGGCGATTCGTTGGCGGGCGTCGGGAGGCAAAGCTGAGGAGCTCGACTACCCCTTCTGATCAATCCACGAACACCACATCGACCGGCTTTGGAATGATCCCTGCCTTGTGCGCCTCGTCGAGCAGACGCTTGACGGCCTCACGTCCGCGCGCGCCGTAGTCGAGGGTCCAGTCGTTGACGTACATCTTCACGAACTTGTCGGCGAGCGCGCGGTCCATGTCACGGGCATAGGTCAGGGCGTAGGTCAGCGCCTCCTTGCGGTGGTCGAGGCCGTAGCTGATGCTCTGCTTGACCAGCCCGCTGACCCTGCGGATCAGGTCCGGGCCGAGGTCGCGACGGATGACGTTGCCGCCGAGCGGCAGGGGCAGGCCGGTTTGCTGCATCCACCAGACGCCGAGATCGACGACGAGTTGGAGGCCGTCGTTCTTGAAGGTCAACTGGCCTTCGTGGATGATAAGCCCGGCTTCGTACTTGCCCGAGGCGACGTTCGGGATGATCTGGTCGAACGGCACGACCTCGTGTTTCGGCGGCTCGGGATGCCCCAGGGACGCCATGAGCAGGCGGAACGTGAGGTAGGCCGTCGTCATGGTGCCGGGGATGGCGACGGTGATCGACGCCAGGTCGGCCGGGGTGAGGGGCTTGCTCGAGACGATCATGGGGCCGAACTTGTCGCCCATGCTGCACCCGGAGGAGAGCAGGGCGTACTTGTCGAGGATGTGCGCGTAAGCGTGGATGCTGACGGCGGAGACTTCGAGTTCGCCTTTCAGCGCGCGGCGGTTGAGCGTCTCGATGTCCTCGAGCTGGTGCCGGAAGTGGAGACCCTTCGTGTCGATCTTGTCGTGGGCCAGCGCGTAGAACATGAAAGCGTCGTCGGGGTCGGGGCTGTGGCCGACGGTTATCACCTGGTTCGTAGTCATGGGACCGCCTTCGCGTAAGTCAGACCGGGAATAAGGAGCGGCGTCTTCGAGCGGGCTAGCGCCGCCCGGCAAGAAAGGAACCGTGAGGGGCCGAGCGCGATAACCTCAACGGAAGGCGTCGCGGATGTCGGGCTGGAGCAACAGGATTACCGAGTAGACGCCCGCTACCGCTCCGACGCAGCAGGGGCAAGAGGCTCCTGAGACGCAGGGGATCGCCGAGAGGAGGGATCCGATCATCACCAGGCCGTAGTTGCGGAGTTGGAGCATCCGAACCCCGGCGAACAACGTCAACAAGGCGACGAGAAGGCTGGCCCCAGTGAGACCAAGGAGGATCGGCTTCGCTTTGGTCATACTGTCTTCGATCGTTTCACCAGCTTGCTCCCGCGCCTCGAGTTCTTTTTTCAATTGGGGAAACAACTTGATCATGGCCTCGCGTTGTGCCTTGGCAGCCTCCTCCATCTGTTCGGGGGTCTGGGAGAAGACCACGATCGAATTGATAACGAGGTAGCCGGCGAAGAGGATGTTGACGATCCCAGAGAGGATGAGCAGGACCGCAGGAAACGTCAGGCGATCACGAATGCTCTTGGGCTGAATCGTCGAGTTCTCACCCGGCGCGGAGTTGGTCGAGGATGTCGAGTCCAGCGCGGGCCGGGGAACGGGGTCTCGCGCCGGGTTCTTCTCTTGGAATGGGTCGAAGCTCATGGAAAGACTCACATCGCGGGTTATCGTAGCCTTTGGGAGGAGAAGTTATCCTTCACGCGATATCCGCTACAGTCCACCTAACACGCGCGGACCCCTAGCGCGGGGGCGAGAACGTCCCTGGACAGGATAGGCTCGAGGGTTTAGACTAAGGATAGTAGAGAAAAAGTCACGGGAAGAACTCCCGAAACCTCACACTCCTTCGATACACAGGAGCCTTTTTTTGACGACCGCTTCGTTGGAGGAACCGCGCCTGGGCGGTTTCCACGGTCTGGGCCTGAACCCGGAAGTCCTCGCCGCCCTCGGTCGGATCGGCTACATAGACCCAACTCCCATCCAGGCTGCCTTGATCCCGGAAGCCCTCGCCGGCCGCGACGTGATCGGCCAGGCGCAGACGGGCACGGGCAAGACCGCCGCCTTTCTGGTCCCCTTCTTCAACAGTTGGCGAGACGTTGAAGGAGCCCCCGGCCCGCAGGCCATCATCCTCGCGCCGACCCGCGAACTCGTCGTCCAGGTGGCCGAAGAGGCCGCCAAACTTGTCCCGCACGAGAACTGCCGCTGCGTCCCGATCTACGGCGGGCAGCGCATGGGCAAGCAGCTCACCGCCCTCAAGCGCGGCGTCGCCCTCATCGTCGGGACGCCCGGCCGCGTCCTCGACCACCTCAAGCGCGGCACGATGACCTTCGACCACGTCCGCTTCGCCGTCCTCGACGAGGCCGACCGGATGCTCGACATCGGGTTCCGCCCCGACATCGAGCGCATCCTCCGGAGGTGCCCCAGCGCACGCCAGACGCTCTTGCTCTCCGCGACGATGCCGCCCCCCGTCCTGGCGCTGACCCAGCGCTACATGATGGACCCGATGCACATCAACATGGCCCCGGAAACGGTCACGGTCGATGCCATCCGCCAGTCCTACGTCACGGTGGACGAGGACAACAAGTTCGACCTGCTGATGCGTCTCCTCGAGACCGAAGAGCCGCGCCAGTCCATCATCTTTTGCGAGCGGAAACGCTGGGTCGAAGACGTCTACCGCCAACTCCG
>JANXSH010001143.1 GCA_025356615.1 Planctomycetia bacterium
AGTGGCCCTTGCCGCACGCCTTGCAGTGGTAGTAGGCGCGGCGGAGCGAGACGCCGCCGCAGACGGTCTGCCAGTCCTTCTCGCGGTAGCCGACGAAGCGGGCGTCGGCCTTGCAATCGGGGCACGCCATGCTCGACCCTACGTACCCCTTTTTTTGCCGGCGTCGAGGCCGGCCTGGTGGGCGTGGTCGGCGAGTTCGTGCCCGAGGTCGCGGAGGGTGTACTCGATCTGGCCGAAGGCTTTGCCGTCGGGCAGGTCGGCGAGTTCGTCGGCCATGCGCTCCAGGGCGGGGTCGCTGCGGAGGAGGTCGAGGATACGCTGACGGCGGGAATCACGCCCTTCAGGGATCTCGGAAGTAGCAGAAGAGGGGTCGCGCAACATGAGGACCATCCTGGCGTTGGGGTGGATTCGGCTTGCCGGAAGAGGAGCAGTTTCCCGGCACCTCCCCAAACTAGCAAAACCGCGAGAATTTCCCACCTACTTTCGTGAAGCTCACCCCTCTACGTCCTACGCGGCGTAATGTGCTGGCGGACGGCGAGGTTGTAAGATAGAGTAGTGGTGGAAATCGCGTCGCCCGGCGACGCCTTTCCCATCGCGGAGATCACGACCACACACCGGATCGTGCGGCGGTATGCCGGACGAAGGACACCGACCCAGGCGCGCCACCATGAGTACCAGCACTCATCCCCACGCGGGATCGCCCGTAGAGGGCCAACCGGATCTCTGCGGACAGACATTGGCCGACTTCCGCATCCTGCGCAAGTTGGGCCAGGGCGGCATGGGCCAGGTGTATCTCGCGGAGCAGGAGTCGCTCAAGCGCAAGGTGGCCCTGAAGATCCTCCGGACCGACATGCCCCCCGAGGCCAAGGTCAAGGCGCTCGTCCGCTTCCGCCGCGAGGCCGAGGCCGTCGCCCAGGTCACCCACGCCAACATCGTCCAGGTCTACGCCTACGGCGAGGCGGACGACATGCCTTACATGGCCCTCGAGTACGTCGAGGGGCGCAACCTGCGCGAATTCGTCACCAAAAAGGGGCCCCCGGATCTGCTCGTCGGGCTGAGTATCATGCGTCAGATCGGCGCGGCGCTCCAGCGTGCCTCGGAACTGGGCCTCGTCCACCGCGACATCAAGCCGGAGAACATCCTTCTGACCCGCAAGGGCGAGGTCAAGGTCGCCGACTTCGGCCTGTCGTGCTGGCACGAAGGGGACCACCAGCAACTCAACCTCACCGCGCCGGGCGTCACGATGGGCACCCCGCTCTACATGAGTCCCGAGCAGGTCGAGGGCAAGGGGGTCGATCCTCGCACGGACATCTATTCGTTCGGCGTAACCTGCTACTTCATGTTCACGGGCCAGCCGCCGTTCCGCGGCTCGACGGCGTTCGAGGTGGCGCTGCAACACATCCAGAATCAGCCTGAACCTCTCGGTGCCATCCGCCCCGACATGCCCCCGTTGCTCTGCGAGATCGTCCACAAGATGATGGCCAAGGATCCGGCCCATCGGTATCAGTCGTGCCGCGACCTGCTCCGCGACGTGGCCCGCGTCCGCGAGGGGCTTAGCAGTTCGACCGGAGCGATTTCCGCACAGGCTCTCCAGGACAGGCTTGCCGAAGTCAACCCCGCGAGTGACAGCGAGTTGACGTTCGACATCCAAAAACCGCACTCCTCGTCGAAGAGCGCCACGATCCCGACTCTGGTGCCCCCTCCCGCCTCGAAAAGGTGGGTGGTGGTCGGCATCGTCAGTTCCCTACTCCTCGCCGGTGGCATCGGCATGGGTTTGGCGTGGAAGGACCGCCGCAAACCTGGCCCGTTTCCGGGCACCGAAGGCATCCGCCCCGTCGATGCCTCCCTCGCCGACGGGGTCCACCTCCCGAGCAAGCGAGAGCAGGCACTTCGCATGCTGGTCGATCAGACACTCGCTGTGCGGCCCGGCGTGAACCCCGACAAGAACGGGTTCGGCAACTGCATGGATCTCGGGTTGTTCTACCTCGACGAGGGCCGACTCGATGATGCCGAGAAGCATTTCGATCGCCTCGCCACCTTCAAAGAGTCCTCGTTCCTAGCCCTCGGTCGAACGGGCAAGGCCATCGTGCTGGCCGTCCGCAACAAGGCAGCAGAGTCGAACGCCTTGCTCGACAAGGTCTTCAACCCCTGGGGCAACGCGCCAGGGCCAGCCGCGAAGAAAGGCCCGTTGCCCCCCGCCGGGATTGGCCGCAGACTCCAACTCGAAATCGCCCCGATCATGCCACTGGTCAACAGCCCGCGCGGCCGTGACTGGCTCAGCCGGACGCGGTGGTTCAATCACAAGAACGGCATCAAGGAGGAAGTCGTCCCGCGATTCCTCGTCTCGAAGTTCCCGCTCCCCAAGGCGGAGGCGAAGGGGAAGAATTGAGGGGATGGTACGATGCCGGGAAACGCGGCGAAGTGTAGCCCTCATCGCCTCGTTACCGGCCGCCTCTTCACGCGGGTTGGACTCTTTCGGCACTCGGCTTTCCGGCGTCGTCACCTTGCGTCCTCTTGCCCGATTCCTATAATCAGACCAGCAACCCGCGCCACCATCCTCCGAGGTCCATTCATGCGCGCCTGGCTGTCGAACGTTATCCTGGCGATCAAGACGGTCGCCCAAGGCATGTATATCACGCTCTGGTATCTCCTCCAGACCTTCCGTCGGCGGACCTACACCGAGCGATTCGAATACCCCGAGTTGCCCGTCCCCGTGAAGCCCCGCTACCGGGGGTTCCACCGCTTCGACCTGACGACCTGCATCGGCTGCGACAAGTGCGCGCGGGCCTGCCCGGTCGATTGCATCTACATCGAGAAGGTCAAGAATCCCGTCGGCAAGGGGTTCCGCGTCAACGGCTTCAAGATCGACTATACCAAGTGCATGTTCTGCGCCTTGTGCGTCGATCCCTGCCCGGTCGATTGTATCTTCATGGGTTCGACCTTCGACCAGAGCTGCTTCAGCCGGGACGGCTGCATCGTCGATTTCGCCAAGATGCCCATCGAGACGGCCTGGGGTCAAGCCTCCCTCAGTCCGACGGCCATCGCCGGGTCGAAGCTCGCCCTCGAGCCGGTCTGGACCAAGCCGCCCGACCCCGCGCCGGCCCCGAAGAAGTGACGTTACCCCCGACACGAGATTCCCTCCCATGACTCCACTGGCCGCCTACCTGCTGCTGTTCGTCGCCGTCGGGACGGGGTTCATCTTCGTTCATCTGGTCGCCGGCAAGCTCATCCGCCCCAGCAAGCCCCACAGCGAAAAGGGCACTACTTACGAGTGCGGCGAGCCGACCATCGGCAGCGCCTGGATCCAGTTCGACCTGCGATTCTACGTCGTGGCGCTGCTCTTCGTCATCTTCGATGTCGAAGTCGCCTTCTTCTTCCCCTGGGCGGAAGTCTTCGGCAAGGCGAACGCCATTTCTAACGCCCCCGATCCCAAGACGGCCGCCGAATTCAACGACTTCGGCGAGAAGATCCTCGACCTCTCCATCCAGTCGAACGCTCCGGTAGGCGTCACGAATCAACGCCGCTGGGAGAAGATGCGAACCTTGACCGACGATGAACTGAAGGCGTATCAAGCCTTCTCCTCCTCGCCTGGGCTGACTCGCTACTTCCGATCGATGACAGCGGAGCAATTCGACCTGGTGGTCCGTCTCACGCCGGAACAGCGTGGGCAGATCAAACAAGCCGCCGCCACACTCCGGGGCGCGTTCGACGCCCAGGTCAAGGAGCGCGAACCGGCGATGGCACCCTTCGCGGAAGCCGCCAAGAAGCCCAACAAGGCCGTCGGCAACATTCCCGCCTTGATCGAGGCAGAGCGGGCGAACGACCAGCAGTTCTTCAACAGCGCGACGCTCGGCGATATCGCCGCCGGCAAGCTGCCTCTCATGATGTTCGTCCGGCCTCCCACACCCGGTACACCCGAGAGGCCGAGGCCGATGTACCTCGCCGCGCGGGAACTCGACCCGGCGGCGCTCGGCAAAGCCCTCTCCCTGGCGAACCGGCAGGTCGATGCCATGAGGGTGCTAGCTACCGACGCGCTGGCCTCGCTTCGGAAGACGGGGCCGGGTCGGGAGGCGTTATGGAGGGTCATGACTCCCTTGCTCATGAAAGAACTCGACGCGATGACCGCTGAGCAAGTGGGTGCCCTGTCGCGGATCAGTTTCGACGGCATCATGATGCTCTACGACCCGCGCGATTCGGGCGTTACGGGCTATTCGGGCGTCCCGACCTCCGTCCAGACCGTCAAGGAGGACGCCCGATCTCTGGCCTGGCTCGCTCTGGGCGAAATCCTCGTCTTCTTCGGCGTGCTACTCGTCGGGTTCGCCTACCTGTGGAAGCGGGGCGACCTCGCCTGGGTGCGCGCGACGATCGCCGAGCAGGGACAATACCCTCTCGCACCGCCGACGACGATCCTTCCCATCATGCGCCCCCTCGAAACCGCGAGCGCCGGCGACCATTCCGGCTCGTGACCCAACGCAACGATCCACGGAGACTTCCGATATGGGCTGGCTAGAAGGACGATTCGAGGAGAGCGCCGTCACGACGACGCTCGAGCAGGCCATCAACTGGGCGCGCGAGTCGAGCATGTGGCCGATGACGTTCGGCCTCGCCTGCTGCGCCATCGAGATGATGGCGACGGGTGCCTCGCGCTTCGACATCGACCGCTTCGGCGCGGGGGCCTTTCGCGCCACGCCGCGCCAGGCGGACTTGATGATCGTCGCCGGCACGGTCAACTTCAAGATGGCGAGCCGGGTGCGCCGGCTCTACAACCAGATGCCCGACCCGAAGTTCGTCATCGCGATGGGCGCTTGCACCTGCGGCGGCGGCCCCTACTACAAGTACGGCTACAACGTCGTCAAGGGCGTCGATCTCGTCGTCCCCGTCGATGTCTACGTCCCCGGCTGTCCGCCGCGCCCCGAGGCGCTGCTCGAGGGGCTGATGCGGATCCAGGACAAGGTCCACGCCATGAAGGACCTCACCAAGGGCCAGCCGATCGACATGCCGATCCCCGCCCGCACCGGCTACTCGCTCCTGCCCCCCGAACTGTCCGACCCCGACCCGATCAAGGCGCTCGAGAAGCAGAACGCCTGGGCGATCAAGAACAAGGAACGCGCCGCACCCGCGAAGGCGTAAGAGAAGAAAGCTAACCACAAAGATCACAAAGGACACAAAGAAACACGGAGT
>JANXSH010001147.1 GCA_025356615.1 Planctomycetia bacterium
AGACTACGAGGGGCGAACCGACACGAGCGAAGCCATGATCTACTGGGCTATGACACGCCTTATGGTTCGTCGCCTTGCTCAGGCAAAGGTAACTCGCATGCCAAAACCGGCGATTGTTTAACTTTTCAGACACCCTCTAAGGCGCGAATAAGAGGCCGCTTGTCCTTCGCGGCCTTGGCCACGGCCTCCACGTCGCTCCGCCTGCCTCTCTCGACGGCCAACCGAACGGCGTCCCTCGCCTTGGCGTAGTCTTTCGCGTCCGTCGTGTCGAGGGCGTCGAACAACTCCGCTAGTTTCTTGGCGCGGTCTGCTTTAGGATTCTCGGCTACGAGGAAGGACGCTACGGCCAGCAACCCAACCAAGGCAAGTATCGAATTGCCACGAGAGAGAATCATCGCTTGCCCTTCCTGGGATATGGAGCGAGTCGAGTCGCTACCAATTCGAATCGTGTCCTACGGCCAATCCGATTTAGAGTGGTTGAAGGAATCTCTAGATGTTTTTTTCAGAGAAAAGAAGGTATTCGACCGGATTGAATCATCTGCCCAACCCATCTTAGGCACCCTCCAGTCATCCGGCAAGGCATTGCTTCAGTCTTCTTCTCTCGTTCACACCGAATTCTTCATCGCATGAGTGCCCATGAGCGTCGATCGGGTCGGATAGAGGAATCTTGGGACCACCTTTTCGGGCAAAATAGTTCAGGATCCCGCACCTTCACCTCGAGTCCAACCCATTCTCGGGGACACCCCAGCGACCCTCTTGGTGTCGGTCTTTCGATCTCGCCCATTCCTCCGTCGAGGGTGCCGAGGAAGTTTCCACGTCCCTGCTCCTGTTACGACGCCTCGATTGTGTTTTGCACCTGTGGGACGCCGACAAGGGGGAGACCCTCGCCTCGGTCAAGGACGCGAAGAAGCCACTCTACACCACGGCGTTCTCCGCGCACGGGGACCAAGTTTGGGCCGGAGTCGCCGAGTCGGCCCAGTTGCGACAGTTCGGCCTGAAGGGGACCACCCTCACCGAAGCGACTCCCATCAAGGGGACGAACCTGTACAACTACCTCGTCGTCCCGACGGCCGACGGGACCCGCCTCGTGACGCGCGGGGGCGACGGCAAGCTGGTACTCCTGGACCTCGCCACCGGCAAACGCCTCTACGAGTGGACGTTCGACGAGCAGCTGGGCGGCGTCGCCGTCACGACCGACGGCCGACACCTCGCCGTCGGCCTTGTCACGGGCGTTATCTACGTCCTCCGCATCGACCCGGCCAAGAAGCCGGGGTGAGGGGAAAGGCGGATCAGTCGAGGGACGAGACGCCAGGGATGGTGTCGTAGAGCTTGCGGCCGCGTGCGGTCCGGTGTACGATATCAAAGTAGAGGGCGACCACGGCTATCGGGTTGGAACCCAGGGGCTGCTCGTGCATAATGCGTCAGTTGGAGACTCTCCTCGTCCTCCAGCCAATGCCACGAACTGCGTTGCAGAAGTCACTACCGCAACTGCCACGATATTCATCCTAAAGAACACCTCGAAGGAAAACAATTTCATTTACGGAGAGTTGGTAGAGGGTGACGAGGTCTCGTTCCTCATCGAGAACCTTCCAGCCGACAAAACTGGTTGCCCTGGGCATTGGCTGTTCGACAAGATGATGGGGCATTTTGGTAGCAGCGTGAATGCGGTGCTGGGCAACTGGACATACGGCTCGAATCTGGCCAAAGTGAATTCCCTGACTCTAGGGGGATCAATGACGGTAGAGCAAGCGGCCACACAGACCTTCACCGGTAGCAATGCTGCTCTATTTGGGTTCACCAAAGTGGTGATCGACCCCAACAAGCCTCCCAAAGGGACTCCGGGCCATTACATCGATATCTACCTCAAATTCACGAAGTGAATCACTCGGGGGCGACGATGGAACGAACAGAGCTGGCAATCGTTACCGAGCTACGACGCATGGCTCTTCGAGACTATACCCCGGCACAGATGTTACGCGAGATGATCCGGCTTCTCGGGCCTGGAACGCCACACAAACTTACACTAATCGCGCAGATGAGAGAGGCATTCGGTCTTTCCCTTGCGGAGGCCAGCCCGATCGCTGGTTGGTCTTCGGAAGCGACGGCAGAACTGTCGGACGCTCGACTCAACGAATTGATCGGGCCTGCAATTCTGAAGAATGGGGATCGATGGGAGTACGAAAAGGGAGATTGACGCAGGCCACAACAGGCGGGCAGAAAGCCCTTGCTCGTTCGCTTGCATTACTTGGTTGTACCCATGACCCACAGGTAACGCCTCGAGAAGAAATCATTCCGCTCGGCCAGATGAAGAACCAGTCAGCGTCTCTCCGAATGAACGTTCAAAGAGCAGCTCGATCACGACCGACGGCCGACACGTCGCCGTTGGGCTTGCCACGGGCGTGATCTACGTCCTCCGCATCGACCCGGCGAAGAAGCCGGGGTGAGTGTCGATGCACTGATAGTCCAGCAGCCACCCGTGTTGGGTTCCGCCTCACCTTCCCCGATGTCCGTTGGAGGACGCGACGGTCACGGCTTCACCGCGCGGGGCCGGGGAAGGGTGAATTTCTCGAGGTCCGGGATCTCCGCGACTCGACAGTTGCCGCCTTCGAGGCCGAACAGGTCCGGCGTCTGGAGGAGGTCGGCGACATCGACGACGCCTTGCCACGCCTGGCCGAGCGTGGTGACGTAGGTGCCGACGGCGGCGGCGAGGTTCTGCTGGGCGACTACGAGGTCGTTCAGGTTCGGCGGGGAGCCGACCGGCGGCCCCGGTTCGTCGCGGAAGCGGGCGTAGACGCCGCGATAGGCTCGCACGAGGTCGGGCAGGATCTGGTCTCGGTAGAGGATGAGCAGTTGGCGATTGTTGTCGTAGCGCTCGTAGGCGTCGGCGAGGTTGCGCGACAATTCGTTCTGGACACGCGGCACCTCGCCGTGGAGGCGGACCAGTGCCGCTTGCGCGGACAGGATGTTGCCCTGGTTGCGGTCCCAGACGGGGATCGGCATCGACACGGCGACGCTGGGCGACGTGCCGAACGGCGGGCCGGTGTTGTCCCGCTGGACCATGACGCGGAGGTTCACGTCCGGGATCGGCGTGAGGCGGGCGAGCTTCAACTGGAACTCGGACTGGTGGATGGACGTGACTGCGGTCAGGATGTCCGTGTGGTCGGCGAGGATCTTCTTCAAGATACACGCCTGGTCGAACTCGGGGATCGGAATGTCCAGCCGACCCGCGAGCTGGGTGGGGCACATCGCGGGCATGCCGATCGCAGCGGCGAGCTGCTTCCACGCGGAGGTCCGCCGGTTTCGGGACTGGATCAGCGCCCCCCGCGCCTGGCCGGCGAGGGCACGCAGGTACATCGGCTCGTAGGGCGCGGCGAAGCCGCCCCGCTTCAGTTGCTCGAGGTAGACCTGGTAGACGTTGGTCGTGAACTTGACCAACGCCCGATTGATGCGGACCGACTCCTGGGCGACGAGGACGCCGAAGTAGTTGCCGCGCACCCTCGTGGCGAGGTCGCTCTCGGCCTTCTTCCTTGCGATCTCGGCGTTGCGGATGTCGAACGCGGCGATGGCGCGGGCGAGCGGGAGCTTGCCCATCGTGATGACCTTCTGTTCGACGAACCCGCCCTGATAGCCCGCACCGCCCGTCGTGTTGATCGTGTCGCCTTCGTACCCGAAGTTCGGATTCGGCGGCAGGCCGGCCTGGATCGCGGCCCCGCGTGCCTCTTCGACGCGGGAAGCGGCCTGGCGAATGAGCGGGTTGTGCGTCAGTGCGAGATGTTGCAGGTCGGAGAGTGTGAGGGGCCGACCTTCGGGTCCGGGCGCATCCGGCGGATCCTCGCCGAGTGACGGCGGGGTCGGGTAGAGTTGCTCGATCGCCTTGGTCCGCGCCTCTTCGTTTCCCTTTACCGGTTTAGGCAACTCGATCGGCGGGAGCTTCCCGCCGGGCAGATCCTCCGGGATGTTTAGAAAGAGTGGCTTGTTTTTTTCGCCGGCCTTGGCCGGCACCGCAAGATCGACGGCTGGCTCGTCCTTCGCCCCCGGCCAAGGCTCGGCGGCGTGCGAAACGGGCTGAAGGTCTCGCGGGAGGCTGGCTGATTCGGCGACCGAAGAATCGACCTGTTGCGCAACGGGGTAGAGACAGCCGGAGATCGCGATGAGGGCCGCGAATGATCCCGAGATACAACATCGGCGCATGATCCCCTCCTGGGAAAGTCCAAGGATTGTATCGGTTGTGCGAGTCGTCCGACGCGATTCGTTTTAGCGAGGAGGGGGATCTTCTCGCGAGAGACGAGAGGGCCGGAGAAAGAAGAAATGAAGAGGGACTAACCACAGGGGCACAGAGAAATACCCAGAAGGAAGACAGTGTGGGGACAGGCAGTGACTTCCTCTTTCTGTGCCTTTCTCTGTGCCCTCTGTGCCTCTGTCTAGGGTTTAGGAGTTATTTTATCGGCGCAAACCCAAGCCGGCAAAGGAGGAACGATATAGTCTCCTTGCCAAGTCTTTGAAAAACGTGCCCTCAGAGCCTGTGAAAAAATCGTGTAATTGTGTAGTGGGCGAGGTCAGGAACAACCACTCAGAGGCTGTGAATAATTAGTCATTTGTACACTGTAGCCCGTCAAAAATGGGTCGAAATTTAATGACTTACGTCGAATTCTGAACCTGTTTACTGTACAAACATCTAATAATTCACAACCACTCACTCCCGGTTGCGGT
>JANXSH010001155.1 GCA_025356615.1 Planctomycetia bacterium
CTCGACGCAGACGCTCATCGACGACGCCAAGAAGTGCGGCTCGAAACTGCTCACCGGCGGCAAGCGGAGCGACAAGTTCGACAAGGGCTACTTCTTCGAGCCGACCGTGTTGACCGACGTGCCGCAGTCCGCAAAGCTGATGACCGAGGAGCCGTTCGCCCCGGTCATGCCGATCCTCGACTTCACCGACATCGACGCCGTCATCAAAGCCGCAAACAACACGCGCTACGGCCTCGCCGCGTATGTCTTCACGAACGACCTATCGACCGCGTGGAAGATGGCCGAGGGCATCGAGGCGGGCATCATCGGCATCAACGACCCGGTGCCCGCGACGCCGCAGTGCCCGTTCGGCGGCATGAAGGAGTCCGGCATGGGCCGCGAGCTGGGCCACGAAGGGCTGGATGCGTACCTGGAGACGAAGTACGTCGCGTTCAAGCTGCGGGATTGAGGAGGGCGGAAGATGTCCGGCGGGTCGAGAACAACACGGTCTTCGACGAGATCGTTCGGCTCAGTCGGTAGTATCGGGTGAGCGAGCGACCCCGTCCGAGGAAGCCGAAGGCTGCGGGAAACGGTGGTTCTCGAGACTGACTCAACAAGGGAGAGGCAAGGCATTCGACTGCTTTGCCTTCCCCTAGCTTAATCGTCAATCATTGGAGACAAGAATATCCAATTTAGGGAGCGCTGTCTTCAGCTTCTTCATCCCGGCTTCCGTGACCTTGCTGGTCCTTTTCCTCAGGTAGAGACTGGCCAACGTCTTCACCCCCGCCAGATGTTCGAGACCGGCGTCAGTGATCGCTGTACTCTTCGCGTCCAATTTCTCCAGTTTCGGTGCCTTCGCTAGATGTGCCACCCCTGCATCGGTAATCCTGGTTCCTTCCAAATTCAAATCGTATAGGGCGGGAAGACTTCCCAGAGGCTCGAGACCGACATCAAGGAGTGGGCATTCCTTCAAATCGAGGTGTGTGAGTTCCCGAAAGCCTTTCAGGTTGGCCAGTCCTTGGCCCGTGATTTGGGTCTTGGCGAGGAACAGGTGTTGGACTTTCGTCAGACTCTTGATGTGGGCGAGGCAGGCATCCGTGATCTTGTTGTTGGACAAATCTATGACTATGAGATTGGGGAGCTTGGTCAGGTGACTTAGCCCCGCATCCGTGATACGAGAGTTCGCCAGATTCAGAACCTGCAGATCGATCAGATCCCTCAATGGTTCCAGCCCCTCATCCGTGAGAGGAGTGTCGTTACAAGACAGATTCACCAATCCCCGCACCACTTTCATAGGTACGAGTCCTCGAACACCGATCTTCTCGCACTTGTTTATCTCGACTGCATTCACCTGGATGAGTTTTTCGATCCCCTTGATCCCCATGTCACTGATCCGTGTGCCGCTCAGACCCAACCAGTTGATTTTCGTCAGCCGAGAAAGCGCATTGAGAACCGCTGGCTTGATCACTCCCTCTGGGGTCAGGTTCTCGTTCTCGAGCGTCACATTGAATCCATTGGGAATATTTGGAACACACGAAACTCCAAGGTTCTTGAGTTCGGCGACTGTTTTCGGTTGCTCCTTCAGAATGTGTTCGAGTTCGACCTGAGTGAATGCCACCGGCCCTGCTTTCACGATAGTAGCATCTTCGAGTACGAAGAAGGATCCGAGCTTTTTGGCCGTCCCTTGCACGATTACCTTCTGCCACGGGCCGACTTTGGTCGCACTCGCCTTATCTATCGATGACGAGATTTCCACTGGGGAATCTGTCGCCGTTCGCAATGTTATGTCAGCGCTAGCGGGGTCGGTTGCGGTTGGCTTAAGAAAAACCTTCAGTACGACGCCTTCGATACGAACCACCTTGCCCTGGTAGCGTTCCGCAGCGGCGGGATTCTTGCCCAGCTCGCGAGTCAAGGTGACCGCATCGAGGACGGGTGCGTCCTTCCCAGCATCAGTCTTCGGAGTCTCCTCGGGTTTGCCGTCCTTGTCGGTTCCGACCGGAGGCGTTATTGCCTTGTCGTTGATCGGAACCGTCGTATCCGGTTCGGGCGCGGGAGGGGCCTTCTTCCCACACCCCACCAGAGCCATCACGGCACACACGAACACTGAAATCAGCGACATCCGGTGAATCGTGTTCATCTTGCAAACCCCAGCGGTGGAAAGAGCGAGACCTTCGGCTGACACACCTGGAATCATGCTATACAATGCTCGTAAACATCGCAAACGGAAATTGGCTTCGCCACAACTCTCATTGAGTTCCAGTTGCGGGATCGAGGAGGCGGATGATGTCCACGGTTCCCGTTTTACCCGTCCTTATTCCCTCCTGGGAGAAAGCGATGGACGCCATCGAGGAAGTCAAACGCCGCGCCCGCCGGGTGACGGCGTTACTCGACGCAGCTGGGGTGCCCTACGCGGTGATCGGCGGAAACGCGGTCGCCGCCTGGGTCTCTTCGATCGACGAAGGAGCCGCACGGGCTACGCGGGACGTGGACATCCTCCTTCGGCGAGCCGATCTGCCATTGGCCCGGCAAGCACTGGAGCCTGCCGGATTCCTCTTCGCGGAGGTGATGGACGTGCCAATGTTCCTCGACGGCCCGACGGGCAGCGGCAAGAGCGCCGTCCACATCCTCTACGCCAACGAGATAGTGAAGCCAGGCGACCTCGCCCCCTCAGTGGACATCGCGGATTCGGAGCGTGGGCCGGAATACCAGGTGTTGAAACTCGAAGCGCTCGTGAAGATAAAGCTGATCTCGTATCGGCGAAAGGATCAGGTACACCTCGACGACATGATCGGCGTCGGCCTGATCGACGCGACCTGGCCAGCACGATTCCCAACCGAGTTGGGTGTACGCCTACAACATCTTCTCGACACCAAGGGGCAATGATGCGGAACCCAACTCGGATTCATTCTCTTCGAGTTGTAAAATCGATGATAGAGATGGCTACCGATTCGTGGTAGAATACATTCGGAGAAAGGTGTGTCATGGCCGATCGAGTTGTGCCCCTGGTCCGGCTTCTATTCCCTTGCGACACGGCGGTGATCGATCTGGGGGATCTGACGTGGGAGTTGAAGAATCCTCTGTCCGTAGTTTCTTTGCCACCGGGGGCAAAGTTCCCGATCCGGGCCGAAAGCCTTTGGGTGTTCGCGATCCTGGCCGAGGGCGTTGGGGAATTCGACATCCATGTCGAGATGCGTCAATTGACTGAGCAGGGTCGGCGGACGGTCGGGGCGAGCGCCGTGAGCCGAATCGTTTTCCCGAGCGCCGAACACTTGCTCGCTTCCAGCACCGCATTCGATCTCTCTGGAGCGAGATTCCGCGAGGCTGGCCTATACGAATTCTATGCGATCGTAGAGGGAGAAGAACTTCGAGGCTGCACCGCCGAGTTGCGGTTTCGCGACCAGGAGAAGATGACATGAAACGGGATCTCCGTGACGAACCACCGTTGACGAAATTGATCAATAGGGCAGCACCGATCCCATCGGTACAGGTCGTTTGCTCGACTTGGGATACCGACATCCCGGCGGACCAGTGGACGACCTGCAAACTAATCCCGGCAGTGACCCCCCTCACTCCTTCTACACAACCATTCACGAACTGGGAGACGCCCTGGCTCGAACTCGTCGTCGCCTTCGCACCCGGCTCGTCGCCGTTGCACGCCGTCGAGCAAGCGAACCGCGTCATCGGCCTGTTACAGGCCGGCGCGCATCTCTCTTACGACGCTTCGCGATCGCGCACGGAGGAAGAGGCATTCATCATCGCCCTCGTCCCGGCGAACCGTGCGACCGAGGAGCAACTGGCGTTGATGGTGGCGTCGCTGCCGCCGGGGTCGCCGACGGTGCGAGTGGCCCGCGCGGCGTGAGGGGAGTACAGGAGGCGAACCATGTCAGAACCTCGCCTCCCTGTCGGGTTCGCCTCCTGGCAACGAGCGACGGAAGCAGCCCAGGCCACCGAGCGCCGCGCTCGCCGAGCCGCTGCTTTGCTCGATAGTGCTGCGATCCCTTACGCCCTGAGCGGCGGTATCGGTTGTACGGCCTGGGTCGCTTCCGTGGATGAGGAGGCGACGCGCTCCTCGGTCGATGTACGCATCGTGTTGCGCCGCTCGGACCTGCCGCGCGCCCGGCAGGCGCTCGAGCAGGATGTGTTCGTTTACACGGAACAGGACGGCCAGCCGGTCTTCGTAGACGGCGCGACAGGGAAGATTCGGGGCGGCGTAAAGATCGTCTATGCGGGCGAGTTGCTGCGCACGGGAGACCTGGCCCGTACTCCCGACGTGGCGGAGTCGATTCGTAAGAAGGATTTCCAGGTGTTGACTCTGGAAGCACTTGTGCGAATGATGTTGATCGCGAACCGCAACGAGGACGGGATGGTGCTCCGCGACCTGATGGGGGTCGGCCTGTTCGACGCCTCCTGGCCGGCCCGCTTTCCGCCCGAGTTGGCCGCTCGCCTCCAACACGTCCTCGATACGCCGAATGGTTGACGGCCCTCAGCTCGTCGGCCGATCCGCCGCGCGAACAATCGCGCTGGGGTCGATCAGTTGGATCGATTTCCGGGCACGCCGCCTCATGCCCTCGTCGCCGTCGTCCATCGCACGCAAGAGGACCGCGACGGCCGATCGGGCCGAGGGGCCGATCTTGCCGAGGGCGTCGATGGCGGCGAGGCGGACCTCCTCGTCGAAGTCGAGGACGGCCTTACCAAGGGCATCGACGGCGGGGCTGGCCTTGGAGCCAATCCTGCCCAGGGCGACAGCGGCGGACCGCCGGACATCCGGGCTGGGGTCGGCGAGAGTCTCGCCGAGGGCCAATGCGACGGGTGACGCCTCCGGCCCGATCGCGCCGAGCGTGTCGGCGGCTGCGGAGCGGGTCGTCTCGCGGGTGTCCTTCAGGAGTTTGCCCAGTGAGGCGACGCCGGGGGCGGCCTTCTCCTTGTAGTCGGCGAGGTCGAGGACGGCGTAGAATCGCACGTCGGCGTCCGAATCCTCGAGGGCGGAAGTGAGCGTGGCGACATCCAGTCGGGTGATCGCCGCAGTCTTGTCGGGAGCCTCCTCGATGGCGACCCCCGCACGCCGGGAGCAGCCCCCGACCGCCAACACGAACAACCCGACCATTAGCATCGTCTTCGCGGACATGATGACTCTCCCCTGGATGGCACCGAGCAACCCGGCCGGCGACTCGATCCCATCCATTGTTGCGAATCCCGAGCCGTTCCACAAGAAGGTAGGCCGGGAATCTCAAAAAGAGAGACCGAGAAGGGGCCTGCGTAACCGGATCGGCGGGATCAAGCCTCATTTAGCCTTCACGAGATCACGCTTGGGGTCGAAGCCCTTCTGTTTCAGGTTCGTCCTCGCCTGGGCGCGCTTGCCGGTTCGGTCGCGGAGTTCCTTGTCACGCCCGCCGATCATGCAGGGGACGACGACTTCCTTGCCGGCGAGGAGGTCGGTGACGGCGGGAAGGAGCTTCTTGGCGTCGCCGCAGAAGCTCTGGAGGAAGAACGGCTCGGTGCGAGTCCCCATCGTGTAGACTTCTTCCTTGTCCTTCGGGGGTGCCTGATCGCCGACCGACCAGTGGTCGCCGATGCACAAGGCGACGCGGTTCTCGTAACGGAAGACGAGGACGGTCTTGCCCTCGGCGACCCAATCGAGGCAGTGCTTACGCTCGCCCTCCGAGTGGGCCTGGCTGAGAACCTCGCGGAAGTCGTCGCGGGGGAATGCGCCCTTCAGGTCCTTCACCTTGCGGTAGATGATGACGCCCTTCTCCTTGCTGAACTTAGCCACTTTCATTACCGTCACGCTGTCGGCCCTGGCGCAGACCTCGCCCAACGAGGCGGGGCGGAAGGCGTCGATATAGCCTTCTGCGGGGCGCGGGACGACACAGAAGGTGAGTGCGGCGAGCAGGATTCGGGTCATCGTTCGACTCCAGTACAAGGGTCCGATCTCATCCCCCGGACACAGGCGGCAACAGGGCCACCTCGGCATCCACCAGCAGCGCGGTCTCGTCCGAAGCGAATTCGCCCCCCACCGAGACGGCGCACCGCGGCAGGAACTCGCCCAGACGCGGGACCATCGCCGCCAGCGCCGCGCGCAGCACGGCGACGGTCGCGCCCTCGGGCAGCTCCAACGACAGCGACGCGACCCCCGCGAGGTCTTTCGCGCGTGCGAAGAGCAAGATGCGCACTTTCATTGTAGCACCCGCCGGCCGACCGGCTCCCGGAGTCGTTCGAGGAGGCCCGGCACGAGGCCGAGCGACAGGGCGAGGTACTGCACCGGGTGGAGGGTGCGCTTCCCGGTTCCGTCCTCCATCTGGAGTCGGCACGCGCTGCACTCGGTGGAGCCGAAGAGGTACGCCGGGCCGGATAGCTCTTTCAGCATGGGTTCGCCCGCCTTCATCGAGACATCGTAGTTGTCGCTCTTGAAGCCGAAGGTGCCCGCCATCCCCGAGCAACTCACGTCGATCGTGCCGACACGCAACTCGGGGATGAGGGCGAGCAACCCCGGCCCGGCGGGGGGCCGACCCAGCGCCTTGAGGTGGCACGGGACGTGGTGCCCAACCGAGATAGGAAGAGGGCGGAAGTCCGTCTTCAGTTGCCCTTGTTGGTGGAGATCCCACAGGTACGCCGTGGACTCGACGACCTGGGCGGCGACGAGCCGGGCGTCGCTGTCGTCGAGCAGGTCAAGCGCGTCGTGGCGGAGCATCAGGGCGGCGGACGGCTCGGAGCAGAGGATCGGGAAGCCCTCGCGCGCCAGGTCCGCGAAGATGCGGACGTTGTGCTGGGCGATCTCGCGGGCGGTGTCCACGTCGCCGTAGGACAGCGGGGCCATCCCGGAGGCGAGCTGGCCGGGCGGGACGTAGACCTCGATGCCGTTGTGGTGCAGGACGGCGACGACGGCCTCGGCGATCAGCGGGTCGTTGTAGTTGGCGAACACGTCGACGAAGTAGGCGACGCGCGGCCGGGCCGAGCGCGGCTCGCGCGTCCAGCCGCGTTGGCGCGCGAGTCGCAGGAAGCTCCGCGCGGCGAAGCGCGGGAGGCGGCGCTTGCGCGAGACGCTAAAGACCCGCTCGAGCAGCCAGCGGGCGGCGGGGTTCCCCAGCATGGCGTTGACGATCGGCGCGAAGGCGCTTCCGAGCCAGGCGAAACTCTCGGTGCGGGCGAACATCCAGTCACTCCGATCGAGTCCGTATTGGGCGACGTTGGCCGCCTTCGCCTCGAGCATCATCCGGGGGATCTGGACGCGCGAGGGGCACTCGCGCGCACACATCTTGCAGTTGACGCACAGGTCGGCGATGGCCCGCACCTGGTCGCTGGACAGCAGGGCCGGGTCGGTGTCCGACTGGAGCAGATGACGCATGAGGTTCGCCTTAGCGCGGGGCGTGGCGGCCTCGCTCGGCGCTGCGCGGAAGATCGGACACATGCGCTCGGCGGGGGTCGTCGTCCGGCACGAGCCGCAGCCGTTGCACGCGAGCGCCTCGCGGACCGGGGTCGTCGTCGTCCAGACCAGTTGGTTGACGGGCCGAGGCGCGGAATCGCGGGCGCGCATCGGCCAGGTGACGGCCTGGGTCGGCCCGGCGATGACCTTGCCGGGGTTGAAGAGGTAGCGCGGGTCGAAGATCGACTTGAGTTCCCGATGCACCGGCGCGAGTCGGCCCAACTGCCTGCCGACCCACGGCAAGCGGGCGAGGCCGGTCCCGTGCGCAGCGCTGACCGTGCCCCCCGCCGCGAGGACGAGGGTGTAGAGTTCGTCCGCTACCGCCCAGAGTCGGGCGGAGTCGAGCGGCGCTTGCAGGTCGAGGAACGGCCGCATCATGACCTGGCCCGTCGCAGGGCGTATCAGGAACGAGGCCGTCATCTCGTGTCGGCGCAACACGTCTTGCACGCGCGGCAGGAAGTCCGGCAAGCAATCCGGGGGGACGGCCATGTCCTCGACGAGGGGCGTCGGCTGCGCCGCCCGGCGGAGCGCGTGCAGTTCGGGCAGTGCCGGCAGGCGGAGGTGCCAGAGACGCTCGGCGTCGTCGGGAGTCTCGGCGACGCGCGAGAATAGTCCCATCCGCTCGCGCAACACCACCAGCGAAGCGACTTCGCGCGCGGCATCGATGGCGTCCTCCTGAAGATCCGCCTCGAACTCGACGAGCAAGACGGCCTCGGCACCCTCGGGGACGACCTCGGCGAGAGTCGGCTCCCCGCGCGCCAGCCGCAGGAGTCGTCGATCGAGCAACTCGCACGCCGTGGGCCGGAACGTTAGCACGAGCCGGGCCGCTCGTAGGGCTGTGTCCATGCGCGCGAAGCCGAGCAGCACGACGGACCGGCCACCGGGGATCGGCTCGGTGCGGAGCGTGGCGCGCGTGAACAACCCGAGCGTCCCCTCGCTGCCGACGAGGAGGCGCGGCAGGTCGAGTTCGCGGTCGCCGAGGATGCCGTGCAGCTCGTAGCCGACGCGGTCAAGCGGCAAGGAGGGGGCCGAGGCGCGGAGTAGTTCGGCGTTCTGCTTGAGGAGCGTCACCGTGGAAAGAACGATGTCGGCGAGTCGATCGGGCATCGCATCATCCGTCGGCCAGCGCGAGAGGCGCGTCACGTCCACGGCATCGCCGCTGTCGAGGACGACGCGAAGCGCCTCGACGTGTTCGCGCGTCGTGCCGAGACGGGCGGCGCGCGGCCCGCTGGCGTTGGTGGCGAGCATCCCGCCGACGGTGCATTCCGCGTGATCGGGGTCCGGGGTGAAGCGCCGACCGACCTTGGATAGCTCCGCGTTCAGCTGCGCCAGGGTGACGCCCGGCTCGACCTCGACGGTCGTCTCGCCGACGCGGGTGATGGCGCGAAAGTGGACC
>JANXSH010001186.1 GCA_025356615.1 Planctomycetia bacterium
AAGACTACGAGGGGCGAACCGACACGAGCGAAGCCATGATCTACTGGGCTATGACACGCCTTATGGTTCGTCGCCTTGCTCAGGCAAAGGTAACTCGCATGCCAAAACCGGCGATTGTTTAACTTTTCAGACACCCTCTAACCAGCGCACGCCGGTGATCCTTGAAACTACTGACAACGGTACGCGGGAGTGTGGCCCCCCGGCTCGCGGGTTGGAAAACGACACAACCCCAGCCGAAGGCAGGGGTTGGACCTCACAGCAGGAGAAATCAGCGAGGACGACGGGACTCGAACCCGCAACATCCGGATCGACAGTCCGGTACTCTAACCAATTGAGCTACGTCCCCTCGCTCTCTTCATCATCGTATCACGCCAACCCGAATCGACAAGGGGCGTGGCCCGATTTTGAGTTCGCGGGGGTAATTTCGATGCGTCAGACAGTAGCACTGGGACAAAGATACGGTAGGACGCCAGGCACCTTGCCCGGTGGCTTCGGGCACTTTTCTTCCGCTCCTCGCGTGCCAAGATCAGTAGGCCACGACGTGCGATAGGCATCCATTCGTTGGGGTCGTCCAAGAATCGATGCTCGTCGTGGTTCTGTCGCCGCGCGGGTGGTCCTACACCGGAACCGACACGGGGCGTAGTAGTCTTTCGCTCGAGTGGTGACCATCCTCGAGCCGTAGTATGATAACACTGTATCTGTGATCGAGCCTGGACACCCCCATGCACACCGCCGGCGTGATCCTCTGTGGCGGCCTCTCCTCCCGCATGGGTCGGCCCAAGGCGTGGCTCCCCGTCGGCGACGAGACGATGCTCGCGCGCGTCGTCCGGCTCCTCGGCGGGGTCGTCTCGCCCCTCGTCGTCGTCGCCGCGCCGGGGCAGGAGTTGCCGCCCCTCGCATCAGAGATCATCGTTGTCCGCGACCCGGTGAAGGACCGGGGGCCGCTCGTCGGCATCGCGGCGGGGTTGGCGGCACTCGTGGGCAGGGCCGATGCCGCGTTCGTCTCCGCCTGCGATGTGCCCCTCTTGAGACCGGCGTTCGTCCGGCGGATGATCGAGTCGCTCGGCGACCATGTCGCTTGCGTCCCGGAGGTCGGCGGCTACCGCCACCCGCTCGCCGCCGTGTACCGGGTCGAGGTCGCCGTCGTCGCCGCCGAGTTGCTCGCGGCGGATCGGCTTCGACCGATGTTCCTCTTCGATCGCGTCTCGACGCGCGTCGTGCGAGCCGAGGACTTCGCGGACGTGGACCTCGACGGCGAGAGCCTGCGGAACCTCAACACCCCCGAAGAGTACGAACAGGCGCTGGCGCTTTTGGCACGTCATTGACCCTCGCACCCTTGCCGCATATCGTTCGACTATCGTCGCCCGATTCACTCGAGGAAGAGGCAAGCATGAGAATCCTGGCGTATCTGGGTGTCGTCGTCCTGACTCTGGCGGTCGTGGCTCCGACCGGACGGGCCGACGACTTCACGCCCGAAGAGGGCTTCGTCTCCCTCTTCAACGGCAAAGACCTGACGGGCTGGTTCTACAAAGGCTCCAAGGAGAAGCTCGACGGGAAGACCCGAACGGCCGACGGGCGGATCGTCGTCGAGAAGGGGACGATCGTGATGCAGGAGAAGGACGACAACGGCAAGGGTGGCATTCGGGAGTTGACGACGCTGAAGCCCTTCGCCAAGTCGTTCCACCTCAAACTCGAGTTCATGGCGAGCCTGAAGTCGGACAGTGGCGTCTATGTGCGGGGGCCGCAACTCCAGGTGCGCGACTTCATCCGCCGCAACGAGCAGAAGCACCTGAAGAAGTTCATCGACGACGGCTGGAACACGCTCGACATCATCGTCCGTGACAACCAGGTCATCGCGGTGGTCGGCGGCAAGCTCCTCGGGCCAAAAGACAAGTTGACCGTGAGCCTCGAGAAGGGGGAGGCGACGGCCATGCTCAACGGCAAGACGATCGACGCCAAGGCCGTCCAGTTCAAACACGGCACCGTCGCCGAGTGCCTCTGTAACGGCGAGCCGCTCGAGGTCATGCTCACGATCCCCGCCAAGGGGGGCATCGGCCTCCAGGCCGAGACCGGGAAGTTCGCCTTCCGGCGAGTCCGGGTCAAGGAACTGGAGTAGCAATCGATGCAGATGCGGCAAACGATTCTGGCCCTCTGGTAGCCTGTAGGGTGGGTCGAGCGGAGCGAGGCCCACCGGCACTTCACTGGCTCAACCCTCTTCATGACATGAGTGGTTGGTGGTGGGCCTCGCTCCGCTC
>JANXSH010000944.1 GCA_025356615.1 Planctomycetia bacterium
CCTTTTCGCTCGAAGCCGGCTCGGCAGGAGCCTCGCCCTCCCGAACACTTCCTGAAAGCCTCATACCATGATCGAAACCCGCGACCTGACGAAGATGTACGGCGAACTGTACGCCCTCAACCGCCTCTCGCTCAAGCTCGAGAAGGGCGACGTGTACGGCTTCATCGGCCCCAACGGCGCGGGCAAGACGACGACCATGCGCATCCTCGCCACGCTCCTCAACCCGACCTGGGGCGAGGCGACCGTGTGCGGCTACTCGATCTACAACAACGCCAAGGAGATCCGCCGACTCATCGGCTACATGCCCGACTTCTTCGGCGTGTACGACGACATGAAGGTCATCGAGTACCTGGAGTTCTTCGCCGCAGCCTACCGCATCGACGGCCCGGCCCGACGCAAGACCTGCGACCAGGTGCTCGACCTCGTCGGCCTCGACTACAAGCGTGACGCCCTCGTCACGAGCCTGTCGCGCGGCATGACCCAGCGCCTCGGCCTGGCGCGCGTCTTGTTGCACGACCCGCAAGTGTTGCTGCTGGATGAACCGGCCAGCGGACTGGACCCGCGCGCCCGCATCGAGATGAAGACGCTGTTGAACCAGCTGCGCAGCATGGGCAAGACGATCCTCATCTCCAGCCACATCCTGCCGGAGTTGGCCGAAATCTGCAACAAGATCGGCATCATCGAGCGCGGCCTACTTATCTTCGACGGCACGGTCGAGTCGGCGATCCGCCAGGTCCGCAAGAACACCGTCTACCTCGTCGCCGTCGCCAACGACCTCAACGGCCAGGCGCGCGATCAGATCGAAGGCCACGTCGATGTCCTGTCGATCGACGAAAAGGAGGTGCAAGGCTGCCTCCGCGTGACGCTGGCCGACGGCATCACCGACGCGAGCTTCCTCGTCGATCGCCTTATGGAGAAGGGGCTTCGGATGAAGACGTTCAAAGAGGAAGAAATCAACCTCGAGAAGGTGTTCCTCGATATTACGAAGGGGATCACGAATTGATTCCGAGCACGGTCAATCTCCCGGATTCAAACGTGGCGTCAGCAAATCATACAGCGTCTCGAGCGCCTGGACGATGATTCGGACATCGGCGACGACCGGCATGAAATTCGTGTCGCCCGTCCAGCGCGGCACGACGTGCCAGTGGAGGTGCCCCGGCAGGCCCGCGCCGGCAGCCTTGCCGAGGTTCAGGCCGACGTTGAATCCCTGGGGTCGCATCAACTCCTCGAGTTCTCCCAGGACCAGCTGGATCGTCTTCATGCCGTCGAGGAGTTCGCCCTCGTCGAGATCCCGGAGGCCCGCCTTGTGGTCGAGCGGGGCGACCAACAAGTGGCCGTTGTTGTACGGGAAGCGGTTGAGGATCACGACACTGCGCGGGGTCCGCAGGGCGATCAGGTTCGTCCGGTCGTCGTTCTCGCCCAGCCCCCGGCAGATGAAGCACTCGTCCGGTGCCGTGGTCGTCTTGGGGGTCGTCACGTAGGACAGCCGCCAGGGAGCCCAGAGTTGATCCATGATGCCCCTCGCCAAGAGAATCGGGAATGCCGACCTGTCGGGTGGGCGGCTCTCTCTGTATCATCAATGGAAGTAGACTTGTCTCGGCAAGTACCCTCGGACAACTCCCAGGTGTCGCGCGTCGATGTCGAAGCCGGATCTCCGGTTGACAGCCACGCGATCGGCGCCTAGGATGGGTCGTTTTACTCCCTGCACGAACGAAAGCACGCGGACGAACCATGGCCGTACCAAAGAGACGAACCTCGTGTTCCCGAAAAGGAATGCGTCGCAGCCATCATGGCTTGACCCCGAAGCAGATCCACTATTGCGGGCACTGCGATCAGCCGATCCTGCCGCACCGCATCTGCTCGAACTGCGGCTATTACAAGGGCCGTGAAGTCGTGAAGGTCGCCACCTCGGAGAAGTAAGCCATGCGCATCGCCCTGGATGCGATGGGCGGGGATCACGCGCCCGGCCCCATCGTGGCCGGCGCGATCCAGGCCGTCGAGGCCGAACCGGAACTCCGAATCGTCCTGGTCGGCGACCAGGCGCAGATCGAACCCCTCTTGCCCACCGGCGGAGCGCGGTCGCGGCTGGAAGTATTCCACTCGACGCAGGTCATCGGCATGGAAGAGTCGCCCGGCAAGGCCATGGTCCGTAAGCCGGACAACTCGATCAAGCGCTGCTACGAACTGCTCGCGAGTCGGAAGGTGGACGGCATCGTCAGCGCCGGAAATACCGGCGCGATGGTCGCCGGCGGACACTTCCTCAAACTCTTCCTCGAGGGGGTCCACCGGCCCGGCATCGCCGCCGTGTTGCCCTCCGCGAAGGGACCGGTCGTCCTGCTCGATGTCGGCGCGAACATCCAACCCAAGCCGGAACACCTGTACCAGTACGGCCTCATGGGCAGCCTGTACGCGCGCAACGTCCTCGGGGTGGCGAGTCCCCGCATCGGCCTGATGAACGTCGGCGAGGAGCAGGCCAAGGGCCACGAACTCTATCGCGAAGCGCACGCGATGTTGTCCCAAGGGCCACTTCGCGACCGATTCGTCGGCAACGTCGAAGGCCGTGACCTCCACAAGGGTGGGGCCGATGTCATCGTCTGCGACGGGTTCGTCGGCAACGTCCTGTTGAAATACTGTCAGGGCGTCTTCGAGTTCCTCCTCGGCGTCATCCAGAGCGACCTGGTCGGCAAGCTCCAGACCGAACGCCCCCTGGCCGAGCAAGCCTGCCGCGAACTCGCCCACCGCTACCACTACAGCGCCTACGGCGGCGCGCCCTTGTTGGGCATCAACGGTGCCTGCATCATCTGCCACGGCAGTTCCAAGGAGCGGGCCATCATGAATGCCTTGCTCGTCGCCGCGCGATACGCCAAGGAGCGTCTCAGCGACATCATCGTGCAGGAACTTCGAGCAAACCCACCGCCCTGATCCAACGAGGCCAATCATGGCGAAAGTGGCCTTCCTCTTTCCCGGTCAAGGGGCGCAAGTCGTCGGCATGGCGGTCGGCCTGTGCCAGTCTTTGCCCGCTGCCCGCGAACTGTTCGACCGTGCCGCCGAGATCCTCGGCTACGACTTGCTCGCCGTCTGCGCCGACGGCCCGAAAGATCGGCTCGATTCGACCGTCGTCAGCCAGCCGGCGATCTACGTCGCCAGCCTCGCCGCGCTGAAGTCCCTCGAGCAGTCCGAGCCGGGGGCTTCCGGCGAGTGCGTCGCCACGGCGGGGCTGAGCCTCGGCGAATACACCGCCCTGACCTTCGCCGGGGCGTTGACCTTCGAGGACGGCCTGCGCCTCGTCCGCCGACGCGGCGAGGCGATGCAGTCAGCCGCCGACGCCCGCGCGGGGGGCATGGTGAGCATCCTCATCCTCGAGCAACCCCAGGTCGAGGCGATCGTGGCCCAGGCGTCCAAGCTCGGCCTGGTGCGGATCGCGAACTACCTCTGTCCGGGCAACCTCGTCGTCAGCGGCGAGAAGGCCGCCTGCGACGAGGCGAAGCGCCTCGCGGACGAGGCCGGGGCGCGCACGATGCCGCTCGCGGTCGCCGGGGCGTTCCACACCGCGCTGATGCAACCCGCCGTCGAGGCGCTGACCCAAGCGCTGGCCTCGACACTCATCGCCACCCCCCGCGTCCCGGTCTGGGCCAACGTGACGGCCCAGCCCTATTCCGAGGTCGCCCAGATCGCGCCCTCGTTGGCCCGGCAAGTCGTCGAGCCGGTCCGCTGGGAACAGACCATGCGCGGGCTTCTCGACGCCGGCATCGAGCGATTCTACGAGATCGGGCCGGGCCGAGTCCTGGCCGGCCTGCTCAAGAGGGTACATCGCAAAGCCGACTGCCGGAACATCTCTGCGTGACTGAATAGTAGTTTCAAGGTCATCGGGGAGGCGCGTTCGCCGAGGTCCAAGGCTACGTCCTGGGTGTTGGAGAGCCTCGCGCTCGCCGTTCCCAAACGAATCCCGATCGTTGACAACCTCCGGTAGGTCGAGTAGCATGTGGGAAAGAAGAATGGGACTCTGCATCTCGGTCGATCCTCTTCTCCCTGTGATCCCGCATGAACGACAACAAGCCCAAATCGGTCACACCATCTGCTGCGAACCAAACCAATACGGACTATGCCACTCGAAATGGTTCGGTCCCCTTCTCCGGCATGCCCATCGACCTGAACGACACCGGCCCGGCCCGGATCGGCGACTACACCATCCTCCGCATCCTCGGCGAGGGCGGGATGGGGACTGTGTATCTTGCGGAGGATGCGCGGCTCGGACGGCAGGTTGCGATCAAGACCATGAAGCCGGAACTTGCAACGCCGGAGGATCGCGCTCGATTCCTCCGCGAGGCGCGGGCGATTGCCGCCGTCGAACATGACAACATCGTCATCATCTTGCAGGTGGGCGAAGCGACGGATGGCAGTCCGTTCATCGTGATGCCGTTCCTCCAGGGCGAAATGCTCGAAGCGAGGCTGAAGCGCGAGCCGATCACGCATCCCGGCATTCTCCTGAAGGTAGCGCTGGATGTGGCAGAGGGACTGACAGCGGCCCATGCCAAGGGACTGATCCATCGGGACATCAAGCCCGCGAATGTGTGGCTCGAGGGCGACCCGACCGCGCCGAAGCTCTCCCAGCAGATCCGCCGATGCAAGATCCTGGATTTCGGCCTCGCGAGGTCGATGAGCGTCACGGACATGCAGATCACGTCCACTGGGATGCTCCTCGGAACCCCCGCCTACATGGCCCCGGAGCAGGCGCGCGGCGAGAAGGTGGACCACCGCGCGGACCTGTTCAGCCTCGGCGTGATGCTCTATCGGATGACAACCGGGCGACAGCCGTTCGCCGGGCCGACCGTGATGGCCGTCCTGACCGCGCTGGCGAGCGTCAACCCGCCGCCCGCGCGGACTCTGAATCCGAATGTGCCCCTGGCGTTGTCTGATCTCATCAAGAAGCTGATGAAGAAGGATTCGGCGGAGCGGATGCAATCGGCGGCGGAGGTGACGGCAACGATCCGGCAGATTGCGAAAGAACAGCAGGGGAAGAAGTCGGCGCCTCCCTCATCCGGCCTTCCTACGGCGACCTATGTGCCCCCGGTTGTTCCTCCGGTGCCGGGCAAGGTGGCAAAGACACTGATCGAGGCACCGCCCGCCGATAATCATCATCATGTACCGCCTCGAAGGAAAAAGAGAGAAACGGAGACGCTTCTCGAGGCCCTTCCCGACGGCGAAGCGCAGGCGAAGACCCATCGGCGGACGATGACGCGGCGCGCGGCGCTGACGCTCGCGGTGACGGCTCCGCTGGGGATCGGCGTGTGTGCGGGTGGGTTGTGGTGGATGAATTCGGAAAAGAAAGATCGCACCGAACCGCCGAACCCGCTGCTCATCTCCTCGGAGCCGAAGCCCGGCGAGGAACGCTCGGTGGAGATCGCGGATGGGGTGAAGATGGTCTTCTGCTGGATCCCGGCGGGGACCGCGCAACTCGGATCGCCGAGGGCCGAGCGCGATGAGGTGCTGAAGCAACTAAAGGCGAAGGAAGAGCCGGAGTGGCTCACCTCGGAAGCGGAAGGTAAGCGCGGGAAGTACACGACCAAGGGGTTCTGGCTGGGCAAGTACCCGGTAACGCAGGAAGAGTGGCAGGCGGTCATAAAGGCGAACCCCAGTTCGTTCGATGGCAAGACGGTATACAAGGACAACAAGGCCAAGGGACTCGTTACGACGCGGTTCCCCGTTGAGCAAGTAAGCTGGTATGACAGTTATACGTTCCTTGAGAAGCTGAACGACCGGAACGTAGCAAGCAAGGCGCTGGGGATGAAGGGGAAGCTGGTGCTGCCGCACGAAGATGAATGGGAGTATGCGTATCGCGGGGGCAAGGGGAACAAGACGGCGTTCTACTGGGGAGACAAGCTCAATGGCAAGGAAGCCAACAGTGCCGGGACCAAACCCTATGGGACCAAGGACGAGGGGCCGTTTCTAGAGAGGACAACGGAGGTGGGCAGGTACGAGAAAGTAGCGCCGCACCCGTGGGGGCTGTGCGATATGTCGGGGAACGTCTTGCAGTGGTGTGATAATTTGTATACTAGTGAAAAAACTAACCGTGTCGTGCGCGGCGGCTCCTGGGGCTACGACTGCGGGAGATGTCGCGGTGCGCGCCGCTACGAAGGCGGGCCGGGCAACTGCGTCAGCTGCCTTGGCGTGCGGCTCTCTTTCCGCCTGGACTAGTAAATATGTACACTTGTATACTATTTTCTGTTCCCTTCTTTTAATCTTTTCTTTATTCGCTCGCCGACGAGCGTAGCGAGTCCTCCCACAGCGAGTCGTGCGCGAAAAATTTTGGGAAGCGTTCAAAACGACCGAGATAGTGTAACCTTGCGCCCCGGCTCGGCTCAGGAGCAGGCGGGGATTTCCCGCATGGGGGCCGGGGCTTCGCCCTCGGCGCGCTAGGCAAATTTTGGGAGCAAATGTATAAGGTGTCATGTGGCGCGACGACGGCCATACGCCCGGCCCTAAAGGACCGTGGCTCAAAACCAAGAGCCGCCGTGAACGGGGCTGAGTATAGGCGTTCCGCATCCTCCCGATCGCTCCGCTTCACGCTTCACCACGCTACCACCAACCTCAGCCCCGTTCACGGCGGCTCTTGGTTTTGAGCCACGGTCCTTTAGGGCCGGGCGATGCTCACGCCGGGGTGTCGCGGCCCACGTCGAACCACTGGAACGCCAGCGCCACCAGCGGCACCAGCGCCGCGCCACACAGCGCGACGACGGGCCACGCCGCCGCCAGGGCGATCATCGTATTCTCCGCCGAGAGGAAGTAGGCGATGGCCCCCACGCCAGCGGCCACGGACAGCGTCACCATCAGCCCGGCGATCTTGCCCACGGCGAGCAGGACGTTTCGGCCCAGCGCCTGGAAGTCGCCGGGCGTTGCGGCCATGATCCGCACTGGGGACAGGAGGAAGAGGAGGTTCTCGATCGCGATGAGCAGGAAGCAATAGACCGGCACATAGAGGGCGATGGCGATCAGGATCAGCCATTGCTCGGGTGCCAGGACGGCGCAGCCGGCGACGATGACCCATTGCAGGAGCGATAGGACGAGCGTCGGCGCGAGGAGTTGGCCCAAGGCCAGACGCCAGGGGACAACGGGCAAGCTCTTGAGCGTTGGCATGCGGTCGATGTCGCCGCGAAAGTCGAACGGGACGGGCGTCGTGAGGAAGACCGACAGCCAGACGCCGACCCCGGCCAGCATCGGGATGACCGTGTCGGTGCTGCCGACGACTATAGTGGACCCCATTCTCTAGACCAAAAAACGCCAAGACATCCCATCTGACACGTCGGGTCCTCGTGCCGCCGTCTGGCAGTCCCTAATTGCCGCACGACCCCTCCCCGATTAGGGCGCGTGCGATGTCAGAACGTCGGGGAGTTTTTTTGAGCCACTCCAACTCCATCTTCAACCTGCCGATCTGCTCGAAGAGTTCGGCGGGGTCGGGCCGGTCGTCGGCGGGCTCGCCACCCCCGGCGAAGAAGGATTCGGCCCCGCCGAGCAGAGCGGCCTTCCCGTTGCTGATGAGGGTCGGGTGCAGGCCATGCTTGGCCGCCCGTTCGTTGGCGGTGCAGTCGCCTCGGATCGCGGCCAGCGCGACCTGGGCCTTGAAAGCCGCCGAATAGCTCTTCCGCTGCCGTCCCATTTCGTTCCCCTTTCTTGGACCACTCGATAGCTTATCGAGTGGTCCAGTTTCCGGGGTCCACTATACCCGCAGGAACCTGGCTGGGGTGCGCCAGCGGATTCTGGCAGGCACGAGATTCGCCGTGGGTTATGTGAG
>JANXSH010001205.1 GCA_025356615.1 Planctomycetia bacterium
GAGCTGTATATCTTCCTGTCGCCACGGACCGCCGATATCCCATCCTGGATGCAACATTTGGAATCCCACCAGCCCCATTGTCCGTCGCCGGGCGGCGGCCGTTCGGTGAGCAGGATGGTGTTGCTCGTGCCGTCCGTAACATGCGTGCTGGAGACGGAAAACCTCGATTTCAGCTTCGAATCATCGACGATCATCCCGTCGTTCACATTCGATGGATTGGAAAAGACGCCCACATACCAGGTGAAACCGTAGGCGGGAACTTTGTAGTCCACGCCGCGAGGGTCTGCGGGACAGCCCAAGAGGTTGATCGAGTCCTGAACCCTGGCGTTCGGCTGCTCGATGTAAGGCGTTATCTGGCGAAGCCAGGACTCGTAGGTTCCCGGATTCCAGTTGTTCAAATTGCCTGCCGGCTGTCCCCTCACGGGTGTCGTTCCGCGCGGTCTTACGGTATTTCTGGGATAATATGTGTGCGTGTCGTGAAAGTTATAGCATGCCAAACCGAGATTGCGCAAGTTGTTCCGGCATTGCGTCAAAGTGGCCAGTTCACGAACTTTCTGGACGGCGGGGAGCAGTAGGCCGATCAGCACGGCGATGATCGCGAGGACGACGAGCAACTCGAGCAAGGTGAACGCGCAGCGCATGCGAATACCCTGAGACTGCCCAGAAGGCAGCGTAGATCGCAGGAGGACACGGAATCGAACCATCGAGAAGCCCTTTCGTTTCGTGCCTATTTGCCGTCAGGCGTACCGAGGAGGGACGCCGTCCAGAATTCGGCAATACAAATGTGGGCCAAGGCTCGACCAATCATCGCTTCGATATCATGAGGATCGATTTTCAACACGTTCTCGAAATCGCGTTGGGCGAATCGAGGGGCATTCGCAATCAGATACGCCCAGCCACGCCGTTTCGAGAGGTCGGCGTCCGCGCGAAACCGGAGCGTGTGGGAGTAGTCCTCGATTGCCTCCAGGAAGTTGCCCGATCTCCCGTTCGCGATTCCGCGAACCTTCGATAGCTCGAACGAAGTGACTCCCAGCGCCTTGCAGCGATCGATCGCAGCGATGGCCTCGGGATAGTGTCTGAGTCGGAACAGGATCTCGGCTCGCAATCGCCACGCTTCCGCGTCGTCTTCTTTCGTTCGTAGTGCTTCCTGAGTTGCTTGCAATGCCTCAGCGATCCGATCCAGGTGAAGGAGGAGGCCAGCCCGATCGACCTGATCGGCTGCGCGAACCGGAGACGATGTCGAGTCGCACCCCAAAGCTTTATCGAGATCCGCGAGCGCATCGGACCATTTCTTTGCATTTCGATAGCAAACCGACCGTGTTCGATACACGCCGGGTCTCTTGGGGGCCAGCGAAATCGCTTTCTCGAAATGTCTCTCGGCCTCGGCCCAACGCCCTTGCCAAGCCCCCACTCTTGCCCGGTTTTCCCAGCCCGAAGACTCGAGGGGGAAGAGGGTGGTCGCTTGTTCCAGCATGTCCTGGGCCTGATCCACCTGTTGTAGTTGGAGGTGGAGTAGTCCCTTGTTCGTGAGCAAAGCGAATCGCGCGGAATCTGGGGGAGATGAGTCCAAACCTCGTTGGAAGTCCTGTATCGCCTCGTTGGTGTCGCCTGATCGGAGGCTTGCTTGGCCCCGGAAGAGATAGCTCCACACGAAGCGAGGACGTTGCGCCAGGCAGGCCGTGAGGGCGACTTTGGCCTCTGCGGGCCGATTCTGGTGGACGAAACAAACCGCCAGGCAAAACCGGGCCATGAAATGTTCCGGTGCCGAGTCCAGCACTTTGTCGAAATGATGTCTGGCACTGTCGAACTCTCGGCGACGGAGCTGATCGACACCGCTGTGGAATCGGGCCGTGGCGGGGTTCGTGGGAGGACACTGTTTGGCTCGCAGTCGCTCGCCATCGGCCTCGGCGGCTCGGCCCATGCGTTCCAGATACATGGCCCTCCGCTCATGGAAGTGTCGAGAGGAATGTCCTTTCGCTTCGTCCAGGCGAACGAGCGCCCGTGCCGAGTCCGATTCCAGGGAAACCAGGTCCGCATCCAGCAGGATCAGTTGCTCTCGCTCCTCGTGAAAGGCAGAGTCGCCCGCAATGGTCAACTCGAGCGCGGTCTGGATCGCCTGCCGCGCGAGTCGAATCGGCTCTTGTCGGAGCGGATCGAGGAGCAGACTCAATAGGATTGCCTCGTCGCGCAGTTCGTCGAATTCGCGAGGAGGAATCCGCTGGCTCCATCGCTGCTGGTTGGCGGCCCGCCGACTATGGTCGAGCCAGCCAGCGATGCCCGTCTCGTAATCGCGCAGGGTGGGTTCGCCCTGCACTTTGATCAAAGCATCTCGGAACCTTGCCTGGGCGGTGTCCTCGTCTCGTAACTCCAATGCTTCTTGGCCTTCCTGCATCAGCATTGACACTTCGATGCGCAACTCGGCGAGGCGTTTGGCTTCCAAACGGTTGTGGACGACGATCGCGCCCAGAAAGGTGAAGGCCAACAGGAAACCGACCGCCACGAGAGCCGCGTGCGCCGGGTGTCGGCGACCCCACTTCCAGACTCGTTCCCAGGCGGGCGTCGGTCGGGCGCGGACTGGCTCTCCACGAAGGAATCGCCGCAAGTCTTCCGACAAAGCTTGGGCGCTACTATACCGCCGACTCGGTTCCTTGTGCAGACAAGTCAGGCAGATCGTTTCCAGGTCGCGAGGAATCGAACGTTGCAGTCGGCGCGGCGACACTGGCTCTTCCGAGCGGATCTTGTCCATCGTTTCGACCGCGCTCGTCGAAACGAAGGGAACCTGGCCGGTCAAACATTCGTACAACAGGGTGCCCAATGCGTATACATCCGTGGCAGGGCCGATCCGTGCCTGTTGCCCTGCCGCCTGTTCCGGGGCCATGTAGCGGGGCGTGCCGATCGATTCCCCTGTCCGAGTCGCGTCGCGCATCGCTTCCGCGTCTTCCAGGAGAACCTTTGCCAGGCCGAAGTCGGTAATCTTGGGGATGCCTCCCCGCGTGAAGAGGACATTCGCCGGTTTCAGGTCGCGGTGAACGATGTGGTGTTCGTGCGCATGATGGACGGCCCGTGCCAGGGTGTCGATCAGTTCGGCGGCGGCCCTTGGCTTGAACTGGAGTTGGAGGAGCTTCTCGGCCAACGTCCCTTCTTCGGCCAATTCGAGAGCGAGATAGGGCAACCCCTCGGCCTGGCCGATCTCGAAGATTTGCACGATGTTGGGATGTTGCAACCGTGCGATGGCCTCGGCCTCGGTACGGAATCGCGATAGCTCCCGCGAAGAGGGGAGCCGACCCGGCTGGAACGTCTTCAACGCGACATGGCGGTGAAGACGACGATGGCGTGCCTTGTAGACGATCCCCATCCCGCCTTGCCCCAACGGGAATAGCACTTCGTAGTCCACTAGCTTCGGCATCGACTCGGACACCAAAGCATCCCTATCGGGCAAGGTGTCACAATCGACGATGCGAGTCGTCCCGACGGCGAATTTGCCCTGGACGGCGTGATGGACCTCGAAATGTAAGGCGAGGTCTTCTTCGAGGTGAGGATAGCGAACGACGTATTCCGCTACGGAGGGGTTCTCGCCGAGTTCTTCACGAACGACGACTTCGTTGTAGATCACATCGAGCTGGGCCTCGGAATCGTCCCGCAGCGAGGAGTCTTGGAGCAACTCCTCGACGGAGGGGCGACTCCCGTCGAGCCAGGATTGCCTTTGCCGGTCGAGGATCGAGTCCAGGGTGTCCACTGCGCGGTCAATCATCGCCTTCCTCGTCGAGTCCCAGTTCGGTCATGACCCGATTCAGAGCACGGGTCAACTTCTTTCGCAGGGCCACGTCGGTCCCGCCCAGTTCGTCCGCCAGCTCTTTCCAGCCTCGTCCCAGCCCCCGTTGCTCCGCCAGATACCGTTCCTGCTCGTCGAGACGGTCGCGAACCTTCTCCAGGATCTCGCGGGCCGACGCTTGTTCGCTCGGATCCGAAGCATAGCCGGGGACGGCGACGGCCTGCTCGTCGATGACGGTCTCCCGCCGGATGTCGCGCTTTTGTGCCCGCAAGTGGTTGACCTGATTCGTCAACTTGTTGCGGGCGATCGTCGCCAACAAGTTCAGCAGTTGCTCCGGGGTATCGAGTTCGTACTGGCCGAGTGCCGTGCGAACGAAAAAAGAAGCCATCACCGATTGACAAATGTCCGTCGAATCGAGAACCCGTCGCATCCGGGCATCGCGCAGATGGATTCGGACCACCCGGCGGATGGCGTTTTCATAGCGACCTACTAACTCCTGGGCCGCATCCTGGTCACGGTCACGAACCCGACGAATCAGCTCGCGGAACTGTGTTCCGTCTGGCAAAGGAGACGCTCCTGGAAAGGAAATCGAAGGGCTATCCGTCAGTATAGCACAATCTCATCCGATCCGTCAGGTCCTATGGCTTGCTCGTGTCGGCTCCTCTCGAGAAAAGACCACACCCCGGATTCTTACACCGCGAAGGGCACCACCTCACGAGAGTCATCAAGATCCGCGAGGCGAGAGGACAAAGAAACGGGGCACTACTCGCCCATCACCACCGCAGAATTGTCACAAGCCAATGTGTCAAAACAACTTGCGACATCATGGAAGAGCGAGATTCGTGTAGCCGCGACGCGAAGAGGAGCGCGAGGCCAACGCGCTCCGCTTCGCGTCGTGGCTACACGGTCGGGGTCATCTAGGAATGAAGGAGGCGGAGAATCCAGATTCTTTTGTCCTCTGTTCTCGCCGTTCTTGATGACTCTTGTGGCGGCGATGAGTTCGTCGCAAGTCCTTTCACAACCCATGTCGAATGGTAGCAGGAGCTTCTCGATGGTCTTATCCTGGATTCGCAACCTCATCCGCCGACCGTCTCGGTCGGCCCGGCGTGCCGGTCAGACGGCGATACGCAAGGGGAGGAGTAGCTTCCGTCCCTCGATCGAGAGCCTGGAATGCCGGGTCGTTCCCGCGTTCCTCACTCCGGTCAATGTTCCTGCCGGTCCCTCCGAAGGGGCGTCCCTCGTCGGCGACTTCAATGGCGATGGCAAGCAAGACATCGCGGTGTCCAACCTCAACAACGTCATCAGCGTGGCGCTCGGCAACGGCAACGGCACGTTCCAGCCCATAGTCGCGACCGCGACGACTGCTGGGTCGTGGGCGATGGTGGCCGGCGACTTCAACCACGACGGCAAGCTCGACTTGGCCGCGAACTCCATCGGTGGGAACTCCATCGACCTCCTGTTCGGCAACGGCGACGGCACGTTTCAGCCGCGCGTGTCGTACTTGACTGGCTCGTATGTCAACCGGCTTGCGGTCGGCGACCTCAACGGGGATGGCTCGCTCGACCTCGTCGGCGCCTCGACCGGGTTCGGCGGCACGCTGTTCGTTCTCAAGAACACTGGGACTGGGACGTTCCAGCCGGCGCAGGCCTACACGGTCGGCGTGGGCGCGGTGGACGTGAACATCGCCGATATCAACCACGACGGCAAGCTCGATCTGGTCGCGGCCAAACAGTCGAGCATCGGCGGGATCGCTTCGCTCCTGGGCAACGGCGACGGCACCTTCCAGCCACGGGTGTCTTACGCGACGGGCGCCTATGTTAATCGGCTCGCCAAGGGGGATTTCAATGGCGACGGCGCGGACGACCTCGTCGGGGCCTCGACCGGCTACGGCGGCACGCTGTTCGTCCTCAAGAACAACGGGGACGGCACGTTCGCGCCGGCGCAGTCGTACTCCGCCGGTGTCGGTGCCCAGGACGTGAACATCATCGACCTCAACCACGACGGCAAACTCGACCTGGCCGCGAACTCCATCGGTGGGAACTCCATCGATCTCCTGATGGGCAACGGTGACGGCACCTTCCAGCCACGGGTGTCTTACGCGACGGGCGCCTATGTTAATCGGCTCGCCAAGGGGGAT
>JANXSH010001209.1 GCA_025356615.1 Planctomycetia bacterium
CCTGTCGGACGAGCGCATCGAAGGGTTGGCGGGGGCGATGCCTCCGGGCTTCGCGGGGATGTTCCAAGAGTCCCTGAGCGACGTGGCATCGGCGGAGAGGTTCCTGGGCTACCTGCGTTCGCTCGTGCTGCACGGGCTGGCTCTGGGATTGCACGCACTGTTCGTGCTGCATGGGCGAGGCGATGAGCGCCAGGTGATGCTCCACGCCCACTTGCCGGTGCAGTTCGGCGACGGGGCGAGCGACACCCTTAGCGTCTTCGAGGGCGGTGACCACGGCGACGGCACGACGCGCACCTTCCGCGAACACTCCGCCGAAGCGTTCGCCTCCTGGAGGCGTGGCGAACTGGCCGAGTGCCCCTACGCCGCCGACGACGCCCTCGTCGATCTCTTGTTCGAGGACGCGAGTCTGCATCAGGCGTGGCTGGCGACGGACCCCGACGACCCGGAAACCCTGCCTCGCATCGCCAAAGAGTTGACGGGAACCTCGGCGGCGGCGGCGGTACACCTCCAGGCTCTGAGGCGGATCCTGTTCGAGGTGGAGACGGCGGGCGGGGATTCATTCCGACTCTACCGCCTGTACGCGGAAGTGCGGCGGGTCCGGCGCGAACTGGAGGCTGCGTCGGGCTTCGGGTCGGAGCGCGGCCCGCGCCGGCCGACGGCTTGGGAACTCGTCAGCGCCGGCCTGCGGGCGGCGGTGGACCCGGCGAACTACCCCGAACTGTCACGCCTGCTGGCGGCCTACCGGGGGCTGACGCGGGACCGTGAGGCCGACTCCCCGGCGGCCGAGGCTCGACTGGCCGACCAGTTGTACCGGCTCAGCGCGTCGCTGTGCCTGGACGGCTGCCTCGCCTGCCTGCACCGACCCAGTTCGCTCATGCCCGACGCCCACACGGCCCTCTCGGTTAGCCGCGACCTGTTGCGGCGATACCGGGAACACTTGCTCCAGCCCCTCACACTTGCCATCGTGGAGCAGCTCCCTTCTGCGGCGGAGGTCGAGGACCGCTATCGGGAACAGGGCACCTGCCGCGTCCTCGTAGACCCGAAGAGGTACGACGGCTGGAGAGCCGAGCTGACGGCCCTCGGCTTCGGGGCCGGCGAATACGACCCTGTGGGGCGGAAGGTAGTGTGTCTGCGGGAATGACACGGAGGAGGGGTGGATGAAAGGTATCGTGGTATATTCCGGTGGGGCCACCGCCTGGAGGGCCAGGGAAGCGCGGAGGCTGGGTGTGAGGGGGAAGGAGGTCGGATGCCTACAAGAGAGTGCGGTGTGGGCCGCAGGCTCTCCTTCCTCCACATCCTGGGCGACTCCGTCCCCGTCTGGCTCCACGGGATCGACCGCGCCAAACGTACCGTCCCTTGTGCCGGCCACACCTGCGAACTAGGGGGAAATCCCAAGTCAACCAGGAAATCCCGGCAACAAGTCGCTATTCGCCATCACCGGGTTCCACGGCCGGATGGTCCAGCGGACGAAGACGCCGCCGGCGTGGAACGGGTCGCCCTGGAGGATCGTCAGCGCCTCTTCGGCGCTCGCCGCTTCGTAGACGATCATCGCGCCGTAGTCGTCGGTGAAGGGGCCGGAGATTGCCAACTTGCCCTCACCCAGCAGCTTCGTGAGGTACGCACGATGGGCGGGCCGGATCGTCCCGATCTTTTCTTTGTCGGAGATATATTCGATCAGGGCTGCGAATTTCATACGGCCTCCTGGGGCGAGGAGGAGCGAGATCGGACTACCGCGAACAGTACCGCGTGGCAGGCGAAGAAAAGGGCCGTGAAGAACAGGTCGCCGATGAAGGTGCCCTTGCTGAACGGGAGGGCCATGACGAAGCAGTCGATTAGCCCCGACGGGGTCTTCGGGTACAACGGCACTCCCCCAGTGACCTCGAAGGCCCAGACGGCGAAGTTGGTGAGGACGAAGAACTGCACGCTCCCGGCGATGGCAGACCCGAGCAGGGGAATCGGCGAAGTGGCGGTCGGCTTGATGACCTTGCCCAACAGCATATAGAGCGCGAAACTCAGGTAGATGAACGGCGTGGTGGTCCACGCCATCGAAGGGTCGCCTCGCTCCGCGCAGATCGGGATGAGCAACACGTCGGAAACGAGCATAGCGCTAAAGGGGATGATCCACCCCCAAAGCGACGGCAGGCGCGAGCCGACGAATATCGCAAGTGCCCCGACGGGCATGAGGTTCCAGGCGAAATCGCTCCCAGATCCAAAGAGCTTGTAAGGCGCGACGAGCCGATAGCCCACGGTCATCACGCCGAGCAAGACGGCATAGATGAGGGTGAGTCGAGTTTCTTGGTGGTTGCGGTCCGAGTTCATGTCCCTCTCCCGGTAGCGGGTGAATGAAGCATATCCTACCCGCGTGCCTGCGGTATGGCAAGGAGGGCGAAGGGTCGTCCGCAGAAGTCGTGGTTAGGGGTCTGGCAAAACTTCCGGGAGGGCATACGAGCGGAGGACTTAGCCCGACGCGCCAGCGAGGGATCGCTTTCACGTCCCCCGTCGTGGCCTGCTTCCCTCGCTCGCGCGTCGGGCTTAGAATTCCCCATTCGATTGCCCTCCCGAAAGATTTGCCACACCCGTGGTTAGAGGCAATCGCGAGGAAGAGGCGGTTCGCATTTCCCCACCCGCCCTCCAGACTGGCAGGAGTTCGTCGATGATTCGACGAAAACGAGCCGCCCCGCCTTGCCTCGCCCCGCGCAGGCGTGTTACAAGGGAGGGATCACATCCGGCCCCGAGGGACTCGCCTCATGGAGAACGAACCCCCAACCACGACGCAGGTCGTCGCCCGCCTGCTCCGCCATGAGATTGGCGAACTGCTCCAGACCGTCTACGCCACCGTGGCGATCCTTTCCGATCGCCTGCCGGGCGGCGCGACACTCGAGCGGGAGTTGCTCGGCAACCTCGAGCATCGCGCCGAGATGTGCCGATTCGAACTCGACGCCGTCGTCGATCTCGTCTGTGGCGTTCACGGCCCGACCCAGGAGATCGACCTCGATCGGCTCGTGGGCGCCGCGCTGCTCCAGGTTCGACCGCGCTTCCCGCACCTTACCGTCGAGGAATCGCGTGGGACGGCCCAGGTGATTCGCGCCGACAGTCGCCTCGTCGCCAGCACGGTCCCATTCTTGCTCTTCGCCCTGTGTCAGCACGCGCGAAAGCGGGTCGTCGTCCGGGTCGAACGGGCCGATGGCCTGGCATGCGTGAGGCTCCAGCGCGACGGGTTCGGTGTCAGCGACGAGCAGCGGCTCTGGATCCAACGGCCCTTCACCACGACCCAACAGTCGATGCTCGGCGTTGCTCTAGCCCTCGCCCAGCGCGCCCTCGATCCGGGCACCGGGCGAGTGACCGTCTCGAATCAGGGCGAAGGCGTCGAAGTGCTGCTCGAATCGCCGATCGCTCCGGGCAGCGAGGTCTGACCTGATAGGTGGACCCGTCGGCTTTCCGGCCCTGTGATCTCGAGTTCGACCCAAAGGGTGTCTTCGGGCAGCCAGCCTTGGACACGATCGGCCCATTCGATCAGGCAGACGCCATCGCCTCCGAGGTATTCGGTCGCCCCAAGGTCGAGGAACGCGCCGGCATCCGCGAGCCGGTAGACATCGAAGTGATACACCGGAATTCGGCCGTCGTACTCCTGGATCAAGACGAACGTCGGGCTAGTTACCACCCGCCCATCGGGCACGCCTAGCCCCTCGGCGATCGCGCGCGTGAGGTACGTCTTGCCCGCGCCGAGCGTCCCGACCAAGCCGACCACCGCACCGGGGCCGAGCCGCTCGCCAATCCGCCGCCCCAGCGCCGCGGTCGCGGCGAGATCGGGGAGGTCGAGGACGACGGATTCGGGCATGGCGGTCTCTCGTGAGGAGGGAAGCACATCTGGGATATGCTGGCCTGGGCATGGAAGAATGTACGAGGAGGGAATGCGGCGACTTCGAGTGTTCTCCTTGCACTCGGTCCCTCCTATGTTGGGGAAGGATCGACCACCCCGTGACACGACGCACCCTTACTCTGCTACTATACTGACTTCATGTTGACCCTCGATCCGCACCCACTGCTCGACCTCCCCGCGTTCGTGACGACGTTCCCGCGCCCCCTTGGCGAGATGGCGTCCCCACTGGCGGATCTCCTCCGCGCCGACGCCCTCGCGCCGATGGCGAGCGATGACGGCGTCCGTGAGTCCGTGCGCGCCCTGTTACGTCAAGGGGGCTTCAAGCCGACCGGACGCAGCAAGCCCGCCTCGGAGTATCTTCTCAAGGCGGTCCGCGAGGGCATGCTGTCGTCGATCAACTTGGCCGTCGATGCCTGTAACGTCGTGTCGTTCCACAGCGGATTGCCGATCAGCGTGATCGATCTCGACCGCGCGACGGCCCCCTTTCGCGTGGGCATCGCCCCATCAGGGACCAGCTACGTCTTCAATACCTCCGGCCAGACGATCGACCTCATGGGCCTGATCTGTCTCCATGATGCGGACGGCCCGTGCGCCTGTGCAGTCAAGGACGCGCAGCGGACGAAGACCGGCCCCGGAACGACGCGGACCCTCTCGGTGATCTGGGGGACGACCGCGCTTCGAGGCCGGGCCGCCGAGGCCGCCCGCTGGTATCAGGAGTTGTTACGCCAACAGGGGGCGACCGTCGAGACGATCAGGGAATGACCCGGCCATGTTCAACGTCCACGTTCGCGTCAACGACTCTGCGACCGGCAAGCCGACTCCGGTTCGGCTGCGCATCACGGATGCGCAGGGCGGCTATCGCCCGCCGCTGGGTCGGCTCGCCTCGTTCGGCACCGCGCCGGGGGTCGATGTCGGCGACCAGGTCCGGCTCGACGGTGCGAACTACGCCTATATCGATGGCACCTGTGAAGTGCCCTTGCCTGCGGGCCTCGTCACGGTTCAGATCAGCAAGGGACCGGAGTATCGGCCCGTCGAGCAGACCGTTTCCCTCGCTGCGGGCCAGATGGCGCTGCGCTTCACGATCGAGCGCTGGACCGACTGGCGGGCCGAAGGCTGGCACGCGGGCGACATCCGCGCGCACGACCTGACGCCGCATGCCGCGCTGCTCGAGGGCGCGGCAGAAGGTCTCGCGGTGGTCCAGCTCCTTGCCCGCGAACGGCCCGGATCGATGCGGAATATGTCCGCCTTTAGCGGCACCGCGCTGGCGCTGTCCTCGCCCGAGTGTCAGGTCGCCGTCAACACGTTCAACGTCCACTCTGCCCTCGGCTCGGTCGCCCTGCTGAACTGCCATCGCCCCGTCTACCCGCTCTCGTCCGGCCCGCCGGGTGTCGATGATTGGTCCGTCGCCGATTGGTGCGACCAGTGCCACCGCAAGAAGGGGCTTGTGGTCTGGTCTGAGCCGGGCGCGCGGGACGGCGAGGCGCTCGCCTCGATGCTTCTTGGCAAGATCGACGCCTACGAAGTCACTTCGTTCGCGGACGATTTCGATCTCTATTATCGCCTTCTCGGGTGTGGTATTCGGCCCGTCTTGGTCGGTGGCAGCGGCAAGGAGAGCAACCTTGTCCCTTTGGGCCGAGTCCGTACCTATGCCCGACTCATCGCCGGGGCCGATCTCGGTGCGACCACATGGATCGATGCGGTAAGGGCGGGGCGGACGTGCGTCACCTCGAGACCGCTCCTCTCGCTGCGAGTCGCAGGCCGAGATCCGGGTGCAGTCGTCTCCGTCGATCCCGGAATTACCCTGTCGATCCGGGCTGAAGTGACGAGTGCTGTTCCTTTCGACTCGCTGGAGATCCTCGCGGGAAAAGAGGTGATCGCCATGACTTCGGGCGAGCGATCGGCCACTTTGGAGGTCGAGTACCGCCCCGATCGGAGTACCTGGATCGCGGCACGGTGCCCCGGCTCCGCCCACACGTCCCCGGTCTGGATCGAAGTAACCGGACATCCCATCTACTCTGCCCCTGAGACGATCGCTCCACTCTTGGACCGACTCGATGAAGCGCTGGTCTATGTCGCAGATGCCCACTGTCCGTCGGAGAAGCATCGCGAACACTACTACTCGGTCCTCCGATCGGCCCGCGAGTCGCTCCTGGCTCGCGCCCAGGACGGCGGATCATCCAAACGATAACCCAACGAGACGACCATGAAGCACGACCTCCTCGCGGCAGAACTCTACGACCAGATCCTCCAGATCCCACTCATCGACCCGCACACGCACATCGACCCGCACCGGCCAGCAGCGAAGAGTCTCGACGACATCCTGGGGTATCACTACTACACCGAGCTCGCCCACAGCGCGGGCATGGAGAAGGCCCCGCTCGACGCCGGGTTCCCCGCCCGCGAGCGCGTCCGCGCTATCATCGCGCACATGGACCGCTACGACAACACGGCCCAGTATGGTTGGTTCCTCGAGATCGCGCGCGAGTTCCTCGGGTGGC
>JANXSH010001247.1 GCA_025356615.1 Planctomycetia bacterium
ACTCCGTCTTCTTTCTGTGTATTTCTCTGTGCTCTCTGTGCCTCTGTGGTTAGTCTCTTCTTTCTCGAGGCCACGATGACGGACCCTCTTTCTCGGGGCAAGGGTGCCCTTGTATCCGATCCCTCCACGGTTCAGGCTCGCCTGGCGTTCCGGGCGAAGCCGCGCGCCCTCGTCGATAAGCTCACCACCGTCGAGGACGCCGTCCGGCGACTCGTCCACCACGGCGATTACCTCGCCATCGGCGGCTTCGGCGCGAACCGCATCCCGACCGCCGTCGTCCACGAGATCGTCCGCCAGAACCCGCAACACCTGCGATTCGCCGGCCACACGGCGACGCACGACTTCCAGCTCCTCTGTGCCGGGAACCTCACCGGGCGGGGCCGACTCCTCGCTCATGTGGACATCGCCTACGTCATCGGCCTGGAGGCGCGCGGCCTCTCGCCCCACGCCCGGCGCGTGATGGAGTCCGGCGAGGTCGCGTTCACCGAGTGGACCAACTACACGCTTGCCCTACGCTTTGCCGCCGGCGCGATGGGTGTCCCGTTCCTCCCGGCTCACACGATGCTCGGGACCGACACGTTCGAGCATAGCGCCGCGCAAGTCATCGAGTGCCCCTTCACCGGCGAGAAGCTCGCCGCCGTCCCCGCACTCTACCCCGACGTGGCGGCCATCCACGTCCACGAGGCCGACCGCTTCGGCAACTGCCGCTTACAGGGGACTTCGGTCGCCGACCTGGACCTGGCCCGCGCCGCCAAGCGGCTCATCATCACCTGCGAGCGCCTCATCCCCGAAGAGGAGATCCGCCGCGACCCGACGCGGACGGTCATCCCGTTCTTCTGCGTCGATGCCGTCTGCGAGGTGCCCTACGGGAGCTATCCGGGCAACATGCCCGGCGAGTATTTCTCCGACGAGGACCACCTCGCCGCCTGGCTCGCGGTCGAGACGGACGAGGCGAGGTATCGGGCGTGGCTGGAGAAGTATGTGTTCGGGGTGAAGGACTTCGGCGAGTATCTGACGCTGTGCGGCGGGCTGAAGCGCATGCAGGAGTTGCGGCGGCGGGAGTTGTTGCTCGGAGGGGGAATCTCGGATCGCTGACGAGACGTAGAGACTTGATGGGCAAACTATTGCTGGGTAATTCAGCCGGCACCGCCGACGCAAGTCATTCCAAGGCGTGCGGTTACCTTGCCGCGAAATTCTCCTTGGTCTGGCGAGAGTGGAGGTAGGGGAGTTGTCGCTCGAAGTTCCGGGCCGGAAAGGTCGAGGAATCGTTCAACCGGCGTCGCCCTGGTAAATCGGTCATCTCGATCACTGGCGGCGAGATGACAAGGGCCCATCTCGAGGGGCCTTCGACACGCGCCGGACGGAGGTGAACCCCTGGACGCACCGACGCGGTTGTTCCTCTGGGTGCTGGCGTCCGACGCCTGCTTCGGGACCCTGTTCGGCGCTTTCGGGGCGCTCACCGGGGCGATCCGCTGGCGCGAGGGCCGGCCCGCCGGGACTCGCCCCGGATGCAGTCGCCCGCGCCTTCGACCGCATCCGGGGCGAGAAACACGACCCGACGATCCAGGGCGCGCTCGTCGGCGGGGCCGACGGCGTGTTCTTCGGACTCGTCGTCGGGTCGATCGCTACCATACGACGGAGATCAGCGCATTGAGACCGGACGAATGGCGGATCTTGGAATCGGCGCTCACGAGTGGAAGTTTGTGGGCGACAGCAGTAGCCGCGACGATGCGGTCTGGCATGTCGGGTACTTCGTCCCTTGGGACACTGGCCATCGCCAGGACGACTTCGAGCGTGAGCGGCAGCACTTCGAGAGGGTCGAGCGGGTCGGAGACGAGCGCGACGAGTTGGGCCAGTGTATCCGAGTAAGGAAAGCTTCTCTTCCCAGACAGGTAGTTCACTTCGACGAGTGTAATCGCGGAGATGAAAATCCTGCCCGTCCGCGATGCCGCCGTCAAGGCTGCGTCCGCAGGATGAGAAAGTCGAGCAGGATCGAACAAGAACCAGAGGATGGCGTGTGTATCGGCAAGGACATCACTCATGGCTCGTCCGATTCGGGAAAATCTCGGGGAAAGTTCGCCCACGCTTCGCGCCGCGCCTCGTCGATGTCCTCCTTCGGAATGGAGAGTTCCAGGTCGGCAAACCGCCCGCGAAGGGGTGGGCGTGCTGGCAGCGCCTCCAACTTACCCCTGGGGGGTAACCGCTCGCGAATCGAATCGACGAGTCGTATGATGCTCTGAGCAACCGGCTCCGGCAATCCAGAGAGGTCGACGGAGGATGTCGGGGAGTTCGTAAGTTCGCTACTCATATCTCCTATGCTATCGCGATTGGGGAGGATATGTTAGCCGAAACAGAAACTCGGGGTACGTCCACAGCGTCTGGCGAGAGTGGAGGTAGGGCCGCTGTCGCTCGAAGTTCCGGGCCGGAAAGGTCGAGGAATCGTTCAACCGGCGTCGCATTGGTAAATCGGTCATCTCGATCACTGGCGGCGAGATGACAAGGGCCCATCTCGAGGGGCCTTCGACACGCGCCGGACGGAGGTGTACCCCTGGACGCACCGACTCGGTTGTTCCTCTGGGTGCTGGCGTCCGACGCCTGTTTCGGGATCCTGTTCGGCGCGTTCGGGGCGCTCACCGGGGCGATTCGCTGGCGCGAGGGCCGGCCCGCCGGGACTCGCCTCGGGCTTGCAGTCGCCCGCGCCTTCGACCGCATCCGGGGCGAGAAACACGACCCGACGATCCAGGGCGCGCTCGTTGGCGGGGCCGACGGCGTGTTCTTCGGACTCGTCGTCGGGACGGTCGTCGGCGTCCTCGTCGGCTGGCGGGTGCCGGCGGAGTGGGAGTTGTTTCGACCGATCCTCCTGACGGTTGGCTGTCTGGCCGGGGCCGCCCTCGCTTTCGGCCTGTTCGCCGGGATGATGACCGCCCTCGGGACCCGCGCGATGCTGGGCCTCTTCGTGGGCAGCGTCGGCGGGGCGATGCTCGGGTTCTGGCTCGGCGGCGTCGATGGGCTGATGCTCGGGATGCTGGGCGGGGCCGTCGTCGGCCCCCTGTTCAGTCCACGAACGGGTCCGCCCCCAGATCCTTGAGGATCTCCTGGCGCTGCTTCTCGTGGACCATGAGATCGACGCGGCTCTTGTAGTGCTTCGCCTCGACGCGGCGCTGGGCGGTCTGGAAGTAGGTCACATACCCGTCCCAGTTGCCGCCGCCGCCCGGCGCGCCCTGCTTGCGGAGCGACTCCTGTTTGTCCTGGCCGAGTTCCTCGAGCAACTCGTCTTCCAGCGAGAGGAAGAACTGCGCGCTGCCCGGATCGCCCTGCCGGCCCGCGCGACCGATCAACTGCCGGTCGATCCGCAGCGCCTCGTGTCGCTCCGTCCCGAGGACGTGCAGTCCGCCCGCCGCCAGCACGACCAGGGGAGGCTTGATGTCGGTGCCGCGGCCCGCCATGTTGGTTGCGATGGTCACTCGGCCCAACTCACCGGCCGCGGCAATGATCTTGGCCTCGTGTTCATGGTTCCGGGCGTTGAGGACATCGTGTTCGATCCCCGCCTCGTTGAGTCGGCGCGAGAGTTCCTCCGACTTCGCCACGGTGCGCGTGCCGATCAGCACGGCGCGCCCGCGACTGCGCAGGTCGATGATCTCGCGCACGATGGCGTCGAACTTGACGCTCTCGTTGGGGAAGACGCGGTCGGGCCAGAGCTTGCGAACGATCGGCCGGTTCGTCGGCACGCACACGACCCAGAGCCGGTAGACGCGGTACAGCTCGAACCAGTTCTGCGCCGCCGTCCCGGTCATGCCGGAGAGTTTCGTGTACTGGCGATAGTAGCTCTGATACGTCACCTGGGCCGCGTGGTCCGAGGGGAAGTGGATCGGTGTGGCCTCCTTGGCCTCGACCGCCTGGTGCAGGCCCTCGCGCCAGTGGCGGTCCGGCATGCGCCGCCCGGTCGTTTCGTCGATGATGACGATCTTGTCCTTCTCGATCATGTAGTGCTGGTCACGGCTGAAGCGGTGGTGCGCGTGCAGCGCCTGCTCGAGCCGTTCGTGGAGCTTGTCCATCGCGAGCGATTCGGCCCCCGCCGACGGCGCGTTGGAGAATCGCGCCATGCGCTTGCCATGATCGGTCAGCTCGATCTTCTGCTTCTTCAGGTCGAACTCGAAGTGTTCGCCCAGGACCATTTCTTGCACCAGGGTGTTGGCCCAGTGGTAGACGCTGGCCTCTTCCGGGGTCGCGAGCCGGGTCTGCCCCGCGATGATGAGGGGCGTCCTCGCCTCATCGACGAAGATGTTGTCGGCCTCATCGACGAGGGCGTAGTGGTGCCCGCGCTGGACGTAGATGTCTCCCGCATCGCCCCCCTGCCCTCCCCCTTGCCACGGTGCCCAGAAAGGGGCTTCCTGGCCCTTGGCACCGGCGGCCTTGAGCCGGTCGCGCAAGAAGTCGAACCCGAACTCCGACGAGGTGCCGTAGGTGATGTCCGCGCGGTACGCCTTCTGGCGGTCCTGCTCGCCCATCTGCTGCTGGATGACGCCCACGCTAAGGCCCAGGCCCGTGTAGAGCGGCCCGAGCGTCTCGGCGTCGCGCCGGGCGAGGTAGTCGTTGACCGTGGTCACATGGACGCCCTTGCCCATGAGGCCGTTGAGGAAGACCGGCAGCGAGGCGCACAACGTCTTGCCTTCCCCGGTGGCCAGTTCCGCCAGCGCGCCGTGGTGCATGACGATTCCGGCGGCGAGCTGCACGTCGTAGGGCCGCATGTTCAAGAATCGCTTCGACCCGACGCAGGCGAGGCCGAACGCCTCGGGGAGGATCTTGTCGAGCGACTCCCCTCCGCGTGCCCTGCCGCGTAACTTGGCCCCGACGGCGCGCAACTCGTCCGGGCCGAGGTTGTCGTGGACCGACTCCCAATGGCGGATCTTGGGAACCTGGAGGGCGGCCCAGGAGAGGCGGCGCTGCCAGGGCAGCCCGGCGAGCGAGAGTACGGTATTCGTCACCCACGAGCCGAGCCGATTCCGGGGTGCCGGGGGGGGCACATAGACGGGCGGGGTGGCGGCATCAGGCAGAGGTTGTTGAATGGCGCTCAAGACGAGAGCCTCCCGACGTTCAGGGACAGTTCGCGAGATCGGACTGCGCCTAGAATATCAGAAGGAGAATCGGATCCGAAGTTCAATCGGGACGGAACAGGCATGTGGGGGACGAAAAAAGCCTTCTCACTCGCAGTACCACTCACGGGGGGCAGTGCGAACGGGAAGGCTTCACCAGCATGGTGCGAAAAGAAAAACCAGCCGGCCCGATAGACCACCTCTCCCGTAGTCCATGCGAGCCGCCTGGAAATCGTTCGCGCTCTCTCTCCCAGAGCTGAACGATAGATCATAAAGCAACCTTCGCGCCAATTCGTGGCGTGTCTGGCAGTCCGCACCGGCTATTTATCCCTAAATGGCTATCCTGTATTAAGTTACTCCTTCGCTACAGAGTGGAAAATAACTTAGAACTATCACCGAGTCGCATGCCGTAGCCCACTTTTCATGCGTTGCCTGCTCAGGGAATAGGCGTTGGCGATCGAGCTCCAGAGAAGCAATACGAGGGGCTGCGGGTCATTGCCCACTCGACCACGGTCTGGATAGAATGCAGAATCGCCACGCGGCATCCGAAAGATATAAAGGTCGCGAAGTATTGGACGACTTCACGAACCTGGCTAGGATGGGTAAGGGAGTCAAGGCGAACGGCTCGGGAGGAAGTTCACCGCATGTGGCTGGTTGACCCCACCCCCCAACCCCCTCCCCTAAAGGGGGAGGGGGAGCCAGACCGGGTTGCCTCCGGTCCCCCCCTTCCCTTTAG
>JANXSH010001250.1 GCA_025356615.1 Planctomycetia bacterium
TGGTGCGGACGAAAGGCGACCTGGCGCGGGGCGAGGGGATCACCACGAGCGCCGTCACCGGCGAGGGAATGTCGGACCTGCGTTCACTCTTCTCGGCGCGAGCGTCGATGCGATCGGCCCCGGCGCTGGCCCCGAGCGTGAGCCGATGCAAGAACCACGTCCGCGCGTGCCTGGAGCATCTCCGCCGGGCGCACGCGATCGTGCTGGAATCGGACCCGCCGGAGATCCTCGCGCTTGAGCTGCGCGAGGCACTGCACCAGTTGGGGGAGATGGTCGGGACGGTGTACACGGAGGATCTGTTGGACCGGATCTTCAGCCGGTTTTGCATCGGGAAGTGATCGCCGGGAGGTCGCTGGCAAGTAAGTCCTATGCCCGCATGGCGTGAGCAGTGTCAACGCCCTGTCACCCTCTCGACCGTCGAATCCAGGGCGTTAACCCGCCCCGCCCTCCTACATACCGTTCGATGAAGTCACCGGCGGCGCGAGTCGCTCCGCCCGGACGATGTGGAGCAGCGACAGTGACTCCTGTCGTTCCGGCACCCCCTCGGGCGAGATGATCGGCAACACCACTACCGACCGCAGGACCAACGCCTGGTCTGGATGGCGGACATCGTGCGTCCGCCCGTCGGTCGCGAAGATGCGGAACGGGACGAGCGGGCGAACACGGAGAATATCGATCAGGTCTTGCATTCCCATAGCCCCCTCCTCTCAAGCCAGCAGTTCCTTCACGACCTTCCCATGCACGTCCGTCAGCCGGAAGTCTCGGCCCTGGAAGCGCCACGTCAACTTCTCGTGGTTCATCCCCAGCAGGTGCAGGATCGTCGCTTGCAGGTCGTGGACGTGGGTCTTCTTGTCCTGAGCATAGAATCCCAAGTCGTCGCTCGCGCCGTGGCTGATGCCCGGCTTGATACCGCCCCCCGCCATGAACATGGAGTAGGAGTACGGGTGGTGGTCCCGGCCCAGGTTCTTGCCGGTCGCCGTCCGGCCCTCGCGGAAGGGGGTGCGTCCGAACTCGCCGGTCCAGACGACGAGCGTCTCGTCGAGCATCTTCCGGGCCTTCAGATCCTTGATGAGCGCGGTGACGGGCTTGTCCATCGTGAGACAGCGTTTCGTCAGGCCGGTGCCGATGTCTTCGCCGGGGTTGGTGCCGTGGAAGTCCCAGCCCCAGTCGAAGAGGTGGACGAATCGCACCCCCTTCTCGACGAGTCGGCGTGCCAGCAGGCAGTTGTTGGCGAAGCTCGCCGCGCCGGGGGCCGCGCCGTAGTCGGTGATCGTCTGCTTGCTCTCTCTGCTGATGTCCATGATCTCGGGGACGGCGGTCTGCATCCGAAACGCCATCTCGTATTGCGCGATGCGAGTCGTCGTCTCGGGGTGGCCGAGTTCGGTCGCCTGCATCTCGTTGAGATCCTTCAGCGCGTCGAGACTGAGTCGGCGCGTCGCCCGGTCCATGCCCTCGGGGTTGCTGACGTAGAGGACCGGGTCGCCCCCGCTGCGGCACTGCACGCCCTGGTAGACGCCCGGCAGGAAGCCGTTGCCCCAGACCGCCTTGCCCCCGCTCGGCAACGAGCCTCCACTGAGTAACGCGATGAAGCCGGGGAGATCCTTGCTCTCGGAGCCGAGGCCATACGTCATCCACGCGCCCATACTCGGCCTCCCAGGCCGGGCCGCGCCGGTGTAGAGGAGCAGCTCCGCCGGGGCGTGGTTGAACTGTTCGGTATACATCGCCTTGACGAAACACAGGTCGTCGGCGATCGAGGCGATGCCCGGCAGCGCGTCGGAGACCCACGCGCCGCTCTTGCCGCGCTGGCTAAATTTCTGCGGCGTGCCGAGCAACTTCGGGACGCCCGAGGTGAAGGCGAACTGCTTCCCCTTGATGAGCGAATCCGGGCACGGCTCGCCGGTGCGTTTCACCAACTCGGGCTTATAGTCGAACATATCCAAATGAGGCGGCGCGCCGCTCATGTGTAAGACGATGACGTTCTTCGCCTTTGCTTTGAAGTGCGGAGCCTTCGGCGCAGCCTCCCCAGACAGCCCCGCCAAGGCGATGCCACCCAGGGCCAGAGGCACATCACGCAGGAAGGTCCGCCGAGTGAGGTCGAGTGACATACTATAGTTCTTCTAAAATTTGGTTCCAGGTGAAGGATAGACTCGTAGGGTGGGTCGAGCGGAGCGAGGCCCA
>JANXSH010001254.1 GCA_025356615.1 Planctomycetia bacterium
TGGGCCTCGCTCCGCTCGACCCACCCTACAACTTTGGTTGCCGGTTAGTTTTGCACATGGGGCGCTCATCGTGGTCCCCCGTCGGGGGGCGGTGAGCCGGCGAGCAGTTCGGCCAGAGCCTGATCCAACTCGCCCTCACTAAGATTGTCCACGCTCTGAGGCTTCGTGTCGAGCGAAGTTGTCGGCGCGGGGGGCGGAGAACCGGCGACGAGGGCGAATTGGCGTTGGGCTTCTGCCGGGTCTACCTGATTTACGGGGTCCGCGAGTCGCTGGGCGAGCAGTTCCAGCGTCGGGGAGTCGAACAAGATGGTCGGCGTGAAGCTGTGGCCGAGCCACGTTTCCAGGTCGCGGGCGATCGTGACGAGGGAGATCGAGTCCATGATGTAGTTGTTCAGCGGCTCGTCTTCGGAGATGTCCGCCGCGGTGACGCCGCAGAGTTGGGCGATGCGCTCGCGGAGCCAGAGCCGGATGCCCGCCTCGTCGTGGATGGCATCCCCCGTGATGACCTTGGGAGCCTCCACGGCGGGGGCGTCGAAGGACCACTGGCCGAGGGCGTCGAACTCGCCAGCGAGAAACTTCTTGCGCGCCTCGCCTCGCTGGATCTTGCCGCTCGAGGTCTTCGGCAGCAGGCCGGGGCGGATGAACACCAGGGCCGACAGGGGGATGCTGTGTTCGGCCATGATCGCCAGGCGGACGGCAGAGGCGATGGCGGGGAGGTCGAGCTTGGCGGGGCGAACGACCTCTTGCAGGATGACGAGTTGCTCGCCGCCGTCTCGTTCGACGGTGAACGCCGCCCCGCCGTTGAGCTTGAGCGCCTCGTGGCACCGCGACACCGTGTGTTCGAGATCCTGCGGGTAGACGTTTCGTCCCCAGAAGATCATCGTCTCCTTGAGTCGTCCGGTCAGGTACAGGTTGCCCTCGTGGAGGAAGCCGAAGTCGCCCGTTCGCATGAATGGGTCTCCCTCGACCCCTTCGATGCGGGCGTTGAAATACTCGTCGGTCTCCGTCGGGCGCTTCCAGTAGCCGAGCGTCACGCCCAGGCCGCGTACCCAGACCTCGCCGACGCTGTCGGCGGGGACTTCACACTTGGTCGCCGGATCGACGATGCGGACCTCGGTGCCGGTGATCGGCTTGCCGCTGGAGACGAGGTTGCGGGCGTTCTCGGAGCCATCCGCCACGACGCGAACCTGGTTGCGCTCGAGCGCCTCGATGGCGAAGTCGAATCGCGGGCAGGCCAGGCGCTCCTCGTAGGAGCTGACGCCGAGCGTGGCCTCGGCCAGGCCATACGAGGGCAGCCAGGCGCGCGAGTCGAAGCCGTAGGGCGCGAACGTCTCGGTGAATCGGTCGAGCGTCTCGGCGCGGACCGGCTCGGCCCCGTTGATTGCGATGTCGAGGCTCGACAGGTCCATCCCGACGACTTCCTCCGCGCGGAACTTGCTGACACAGAGGTCATAGGCAAAGTTCGGCGCGCCGGTAACAACGGGGCGATATTTCGAGACGGCCAACAGCCAGCGGATGGGTCGCTGGATGAACGCTAGCGGCGACATGAGGACCATGCGCCGACCACTGTAGAACGGAGCCAGCACGCCGCCGATGAGGCCCATGTCGTGGTAGAACGGCAGCCAGGAGACGCCGACGACGCCCTTCTCGGGGCGTGACGAGTAGGCCCGTTCCCAGGAGTGGTAGAACAGGTCGGCCTGGTAGAGGAGGTTGCCGTGCGTGACCATGACGCCGCGCGGCGACGCGGTCGAGCCGGAGGTGTATTGCAAGAAGGCGATCGATTCGGGGGGCAAGTCCGGCTCGGTCCAGGGCAGGCCGACCCACTCGGGCCAGTCTTCCATGAAGAGCGTCTCGGCGGGCTTGCCGTGCGCCAGCGCCGCCGTCCGCGACCACTCGAGCAGACCGCCGACGAGCGCGAGGCTGGGCCGGGTGCCGAGGATGACGGCCGGCTCGCAGTCGTTGGCGAGCGCCTGGAGGCGGGGCAGGGTGCGGTCGGCCCGCATGAGGTCCGGCGGGTACGCGGGCACGGGGATCATGCCGGCGTAGAGGACGCCGAAGAACGCGGAGATGTACTCCAGGCCCGGATGGAAGAGGAGCAACACGCGGTCGCCCTTCTCGCCGAGCGACTGGAGCTTGGCCCCCAGCGCCTCGGCCTGGCGGTCGATCTCCGAGAAGCGGAGGTGGATCTCCTCGTTCTCGCCATCGACGAGGAAGGTGAAGGCGATCGCGTCGCCGTCGATCTTGGCGCGGAAGCGCGACAACTCGCAGAAGTTCCGCACCGGCTGGCCGGGGCCTTGGTCCGTCGGCGGACAGGGGAGCGAGGCCGGGGGGGTCATGGGTGCAACTCCGCGTTCGAGGGTGGATCCCGTCATCGTTCTTCGGCGATTCGGGCTTCCCTGCCGTCGAGCGTTGGGTGAAGAGACCCCGGACGCATTCCATCAGCTATATTACTAGGATTAGATTCCGCTGAGGCGAGCAAATCCAGGCTCGACCTGCCACATATACAGGAACATAGGCATTTTACTCCGCTCGATCCCCGGCACGCTCATCGGGAACGCGCTGGGGTGGATCGGGCGGTTCGGCGTGCAGGCATAGAGCGTCCGGGCCGCGTCTCCCGCCCGGCGGTACATGACCGCGACGGCCGACTCGGTCTTGCCCAGTTGGCACGCCAGCCGCACGGCGTCGTCGAGATACCCGACCGAATCGAGAAGCCCGACCGCGAGCGCTTCCGTGCCCGTCATGGCCCGACCGTCGAAGAACACGGCGTCTCTGCTCACCTTCGGCCTCGCCTTGCAAACGACTTCTTTGAGACCTTCATGATACGTCTTCGCCATCTGCTCGAGGAGAGAATTATCAGGCTCCTTTAGGGTGCGGGCCGGGGTGCCCATATCGATCCGCTTCCCGGCGCGAATCGAGTTGTCCGTCACGGGCATCATCTTCATGCCCTCTGAGGCATTGTAGAGGTTCAGTATCACGCCGAGGCCGCCGACCACCCCCGTGGGCAGGCCGACGATGGCGTCGCAGCCCGCCGCGAGGTAGTACCCGCCACCGCAACCGACATCCAACAGGCAGGCGACGACCGGCTTGTGACAGGCCGCCTTGAACTGGAGCAGTTCGTGATACATCAGGTCCGACGCCGCCACGCCGCCGCCGAAGGTGTTGATGCGCAGGACGACGCCCTTGACGGCGGGGTCCGACGCGGCGGCGTCGAGTCGCTCCTTGAACATCGCCAGCGGGTTCTCGCCGAGCGAATACGGGCCGGTGTGGTTGACGTTCGACAGGAGGCCATCGACATCGATGACGGCGACCTTGCATGCGATCGGCGACTTGCAATCACCGGGGCCGACGGGCGTCTCGATCATCGGACCGGGATCGACGACGGTGGCGATCTCGGTACGGACCTTGCTTTCGACGTTGCCGTTCATGCGGACGTTGGACAGGGTCTTGAATTCGCAGCCGGAGAATCCGACCATGAGGCCGAGCGCGAGACAAAGATTAGCCTTCATCGGACGGATCCCTCCTGGACCTGCGTGACCGCTGTTATCATCCCATCTGTTATCGACCGCAGGGCCGGTCGGCATGACAAATCGGTCTCACAAGCGAGGAGCCGCGCACGAAGTAAGCGGGGAGACGAGACGCAACCGCTGGTATATTGTTTATATCCACTCATACCCATTGAATCCTGGGTTGTGGAAGACGAGAACCCCTTCGAGACGAGACCGTATTCCGCTAGGACGTCCTTGGTCCGGAAG
>JANXSH010001257.1 GCA_025356615.1 Planctomycetia bacterium
CGAATCTACCCAACGGGTCTAAAGGTGTCGAAGGCCGAGTTCGAAGCCCTTCAACTGACCCGCCACGACATCTGCCCTCAATGGAACTACACAATCCGCCCACGTCCGAGAATCACGGAGTAGTTCTTGGACGGGTTCTTACGGTCGATCTCCCCGATCAGCACCGGCAGACCTTGCGCTCCACGGTTCTCGAGTAGCGGGTAGATGACCGCGAACTGCTTCTCGTCCGCGTCCATCAACAGATCGGCCAACACCCTCGGCTCGTCGGCGGCGTAATCGGCAAGTAAGTTCGTCGCCAGTGACCGTTCCGCAGCCCTCTCCGGTCGGTGATCTCGGAAGATTACCGACAACGGCAATCGCAGCCGCCCCTTCACGGGGCGAAACGCCTCGCTCCATTGACCCAGGAACACGGCATTTTCTCGCACCAGGTCATCGACCACCAGGGCGTCCGCCTTCGCCCACTTCTCGCCCTCGGGGTCGTACTTCGCCAACGCCGCCGCCGCCCGTAGCCGTCGCTTGCCAGGGATCGCTACCACGGCCCATAGCTCGTCGAGCAGTTCCTCCGCGTGGGGAGCGAGTGCGTCTCGGATCACCGGCACTTCGTGCGGCTCGGCATCGAGGAGCCGATCGTAGAGGGGATCGACCTGTCCCTCATCCACCGGCAATAGGGCGAGACCGACATGGAGCTTCTTGCGAGCATCCTCGCCCGTCACAGCTTCCCGAAGCAGTGGATCGACCCATCGACGATAGGGAGCCATATCCGCGACGATGACGGGCACATCCGCCGTGCTGGCGTTCAGCAGGCGATCCCGCAAGCCGTGGGACTTGACTCGGCCAAAGCCTTCCCAGCTAACCCACCCGAAGAGGCACAGGAGGACGACCAGGATGAGACCTCGCACCGCATGATACCGAGCCGCCTTCTGCATCATCTTCCGCTGCGGCGGCGACCAAGTCTTCTTCGCCGTCAGCCGCCGGATAGTGAGCCATTGCGGCAGAGACGGCAGTTGCCGGCTCTCCGGGCGGGCGGTCCACACCACCGCCCGATCCGCCAGCAGCAACTCGGCTCGGCCGCGCCTCGTCTCCTTCTGCTTGCGCGTGAGCCAGTCCCGCAACGACGGCACCAGATAGTCGTGGGTGAGCTGGTAATACTTAGCCCGACGCGCGAGCGAGGGTTGCTGCGATCCCTCGCTTGCGCTTCGGGCTAAGGAGTCTTCCTTCCCCTCCGGGTCGGTCGGCGTGATGAGACGAATTTCGCTATCGAGGATGCGGAGCAGATCGTCGAAATCTCGTGGCCGGCTCCCATAGCCCGACGCCTCCAGTAGTTCTTCATACGACCGCATGTGCCCCTTGATGTCCGTCCCGGTATCGGGCAACAGGCTCTCGAGGACCGCCCTCGCCGCCTTCTGGTGATAGCGATGTTCGGGCGGAGCGCTGGCCGCGCTGAATGTCTCCTCGAGGAAGGTCACGCCGACCCCCTCGGCACCGCCGACCTCCTTTAGAGTCCTCGGCGCCCACTCCTTGCCCTTCATCATCTCGGCGAACAGCGCTAGACGCACCGAGATGACCTTGCCCTCCTGTGCCAATCCTGACACGGCCTGTTCGAGAAACTCCTTCTGGTCCTTGCCGACCTCTGTGGGGCCATCGGGCAGCGCGCCGAAGGCGCGACCGAACGCCGTCAGCACCTTCTCGGCGTGACGAACGGGGAAGAGATCGACGGCTGCCGAGTTGTGACCTTCGACGAGGCGGATTTCCAGCTCCCGCATGAAGCGGATGACCGCCATCCAGAAGTCGTCGCGCACCATCACGATGCACTGGACGCGGACACCATTGCACTTCGACGCCAGGCCGCTGTTTTTGTCCAACGTCGGGCCCCATCACGATGCACTGCACACGGACGCCGTTGCACTGCCGCAACGCCTGAACCAGTTCGGTGTCCTCCTCCTCCTTCCGGGCGTGGAGCCATTGCTCGAACTGATCGAGGACGATGAGTACCTTCTTGCCGGGCGGAATGCCCTGACCCCGGCGGAGGGCCGCCAGCGAATCCTTCAGACTCAAGTCGGTGGGCAACGACGGGCAGCGTTTCCGCAGGCCGTTGGCGAGCCGGGCCTCCGTCTCCTCGGCGGTGGACTCGACGTAGACCGCGATCACCTCGTCGGGCAGGCGAGGCAACAGGCCCGCTTTGACCAGCGACGACTTGCCGCACCCGCTCGGCCCGCAGATCAGCCCGACGGGGAACGCCTTGTCGGGATCGGTTTCCTCGACGCGCGTCTTCCAGAAACGAAGGATGTCGGGCAGCCCGTCCCGGTCACGAGGGCCGGGTAGCAAGTCGAGGAAGAAGTCGGCATCGCCGGCGTCGAACGACCGCAGCCCCTTGGGGACGACCTTGATGGGTCGGCCATCGGAGGACGCCGGTTTGACCATCTCCGGCTGGGTGGAGGGCAGGGAAGGATGCGGGGCCACAGGCAAGGTGCTTGCCTCATGACGCAGGTCGTCGGCCAGGTCGTCGGCGGTGGTAAACCGCTCCGAGGTGCGTTTCGCCAACGCCTTGAGGCAGACGCGCTCCAGTCCCTTCGGGATGGTGTCGTCCACCTGTCGGGGCGGGCGGGCCTCGACCGTGGTGATCTGGTCGAGAAGCTCGGCCATCGTCTCGCCCCGGAAGGGGCGTCGGCCGGTGAGCAGTTCGTAGAAGACGACGCCGAGACTGAAGATGTCGGAGCGCCCATCCACGCGGTGCCCCTCGCCGCGCGCCTGCTCGGGGCTCATGTAGGCGGGGGTGCCGGCAAACCCGGCTCCGCGCCCGAAGTCTTCCTCGCGCAGGGCCAGGCCGAAGTCGGAGACGTAGGGGTTGCCGGCCCGGTCGAGCAGAAGGTTGGCGGGCTTGATGTCCCGGTGGACTAGCCCGCGCTGGTGGGCGTAGTGGAGGGCGTCGGCGACTATTGCGACCAGTCGCGCCGACTCCGCGAAGGTGAGTCGGCCTTTCGCGATCCTGTCGGCCAGATCGCTGCCCTCGATCAGCTTCGAGACGACGAAGCAGAGTCCGTCGTCGGTGGTCCCGACATCGTGGACCGGCACGATGTGGGGGTGGTCGAGGGCGGCGAGGACGCGGGCCTCGGCGAGGTAGGATTCGACAGCCTCGCGATCGCGCACCCGGCTGGCGTGCGGCACCTTGATGGCAACGGGGCGGTCCAGTTGTTCGTCGCGAGCCAGGTAGACGCGCCCGAAGCTGCCCTCGCCGAGGATCTTCTCGACCCGGTAGCGACCGATCCACACGGGCAGGTCGGCGGGAAAGGCGAGAGGGGAATCGGCCCCAGGCCGCTCTTCGGGCGTCGTCGTGGCCAAATTATGGAATACGTCCATGGGCAGATGGCTCCTCGTCGAAGGGCGTGACCGCGTTGGGGGCAAATGCAATATACTAGCTGGCGGACACGATCACCATTCATCGCCTTATTCGCCTCCGCCCTCGGCTGGCGCTGACACCAGGCCCCCTCTCCCTAGAATGACCCCATGACGATCAAACGAACCCCGGCGCGCCAGGCGGCGCTCCAACTGCTCTTCATGCACGATCAGAACGACTCCGCAGTGCGCGAGGACGTGTTGCGCTACCTCCGCGAGCAATTCCCGGACGGGCCGACGCAGGACTTCGCGCTGGGTCTCTACGACGGGACGCTCTCTCAGCAGAAGGACATCGACGAACGCATCAGCACCGCCGCCGAGAACTGGCGGCTCGAGCGCATCGCTCCGCTCGATCGCAACGCCATCCGCCTCGGGGCCTACGAACTCTTGCACGCCGAGTCCGGACCGCCCGGCGCGGTGATGAACGAGACGATCGAACTGGCCCGCGCGTTCGGCTCCGGCGATTCGCCGGGCTTCGTCAACGCCGTCCTCGATCGCATCTTGCGAGACTGGACGGCGGCGAAGAAGGCCGACGCGACCGCCCCGACAGAGAGCCTGGCCCCCTGATGCCCGCGCGACAACCCTTCACCTATCTGTGTCAGATGCTCGCCCGCGGGCCGAAGGCGGGGCGAGCCGACCTGCACCTGCACACGACGGCGAGCGACGGGAACTACCTCCCCGAGGAGGTCGTGGACCTCGCCCATCGGTGCGGCCTCGCGGCCATCGCGATCACGGACCACGACACGCTCGCCGGGGTCGCAGCCGCTCGAAGCGCCGCGCCGGCCTCGCTGGAAGTCATCGCGGGCGTCGAGATCACCGCCGAACACTTGGGGCGCGAGCAACACCTGCTGGGCTATTTCGTCGATGACAGTGCCGCCCTCGACGCCGCGCTGGCCGACGTGCGCGAGTCGCGTGTTACACGGTATAACGCGATGATCGAGCGATTGCGTGCCCTCGGCGTGTCCGTTGAGGATGAGCCGTTCGCCATCGTGCCCGACGCGCTAGGGCGACGGCACCTCGCGGAGATGCTCGTCCGGCAGGGCAAGGCGGGGTCGGTCCGCGAGGCGTTCCAGCGCTGGCTCGCCGACGGTCGGCCCGCCGACGTGCCGAAGCGACGTGTCCCGATCGGCGAGGCGATCCGCCTCGTGCGGGCGGCGGGCGGCGTTGCGAGTTGGGCGCATCCGTCTTATGATGGAGCGAAGCAGCACCTAGCCGAACTCGCGGCCCTGGGGCTTGGCGCGGTCGAGGTGGAATACCCCGATTTCCGACGATCGCAGGCCGACCAGGTCCGCGCGTGGGCGAAACAATTGGGGCTGGCGATCACGGGCGGGAGCGACTGCCACGGGCCGGGTGCGAGGGGCGTCGGCGCATGCACGATCAGCGACGCGGAACTCGACGAGTTGCGGAATCATCGCCGACGGGGCGAGAACCAGAGTGAGGGAGTGTGAATGTTTCGTGCCCTGTACGACAAGATCAAGCAAGGCCTCGGCCGGACGCGCGACCTGTTTTCGGGACTCGCCACCTTGTTGCGCTTGCGCGGCAAGGTCGATAAGGACTTCCTCGCCGAACTCGAGAAGTCGCTCTACCGCGCGGACGTGGGCACCGCGACCACGTCGCAGATCGTCGAGCGCGTCCGCCAGGCGTTCCTCGACAAGGAGGTCGATGGCGACGTGGAGGTGTTCGTCAAGGAGATGCTCCGCGAGCAACTCACGACGGGGACCGGCATCAACTTTCGGCCCGTCGGCCCCACGGTGATCCTCGTCGCCGGCGTCAACGGCGCGGGCAAGACGACCTCGATCGCGAAACTCGCGTACCGCCTCAAGAACGAAGGCAAGAAAGTCCTCGTCGCGGCGGGCGACACCTTCCGCGCCGCTGCGGTCGAGCAACTCACCATCTGGTGCGACCGCATCGGCGTCGATCTCGTTAAGAACGCGCAGGGCAGCGACCCCGCCGCCGTCGCCCACGACGCCTGCGACCGCGCCAAGGCGCGCGGCTATGACATCCTCATCGTGGACACGGCCGGCCGGCTCCACACCCAGACGCATTTGATGCGCGAGTTGGAGAAGATCCACCGCGTCGTCAGCAAGCAAATCGACGGCGCGCCGCACGAGGTGCTGCTCGTCCTCGACGGGACGAACGGGCAGAACGCCATCATCCAGGCCGAGCAGTTCAAGAAGACGGTCAAGTGTACCGGCATCGTGTTGACGAAGCTCGACGGCACCGCCAAGGGCGGCGCGATCTTCGCGATCAAGCAGAAGCTCGACCTGCCGGTGAAGTTCATCGGCATCGGTGAGAAGCTCGACGACCTGGAGGCTTTCGACGCCGAGACTTACGTCGAGGCGTTGTTGGGCTGAAGTAAGAATTAGCCACAGATGAACACAGATGAACACAGATAAATGCAATTGATTATCTGCACTTTGCG
>JANXSH010001301.1 GCA_025356615.1 Planctomycetia bacterium
CCACGCCGCCGGCAAGCTGGACCTGGCCCTGCCGCTCTTGGAGGAAACCCTGAAGCTCAGCAAGGCCAAGCAGGGGGCCGACCACCCCGACACGCTCACGAGCATGAACAACCTGGCGGGGATCTACCAGGCCGCCGGCAAGCTGGACCTGGCCCTGCCGCTCTTGGAGGAAACCCTGAAACTCATGAAGGTCAAGCTGGGGGCCGACCACCCCAACACGCTCGCTAGCATGAACAACCTGGCGTTGGGCTACCAGGACGCCAGCAAGCTCGACCTGGCCCTTCCGCTCTTCGAGGAAACCCTGAAGCTCGCGAAGGCTAAGCTAGGGGCCAACCACCCCAACACGCTCCAATCGAAGAAAAACCTCGAGTCCCTGCGCGCCCTACTCACGGTGGAGCAGCGCTACCAGGCGAAGTTGGCCGAGTTAGGCCCAAAACACATCGATACCCTCCTTGCTCGTCGTGACATGGCCCAAATGTACATGTCGATGAACCGGCTTGACGACGCGGAGTCGGTTCTGTCCGAGGTTCTCCGGGGGATGAATGACCGAGTTCCGGATGATCCGATCGTGGTGTTCACGATCGGGCTCATGCAAAGGTGCCTTGCCGCGCGGCAGCGATCGAAGCCTGACGCCTGGACGACGTTCAACACCAGGTCGCTGCTCGGTGCCGCGCTACTGGGCCGGAAGAAATACGCCGACGCCGAGCCGCTGCTGGTGAAAGGTTACGAGGGCATGAAGCAAAGGGAGAAGAGCATCCCGCCGGCCGGCAAGGTCCGGCTGCCCGAGGCCCTGGAGCGGCTGGTGCAGCTCTACGAGGGCTGGGACAAGAAGGAGGAAGCGGCGAAGTGGCGGAAGGAGTTGGAATCCCGCAGGAAGACTGCGGAAAAGAAGGCGGGCAAGTGAAGGACGGCATTTCGACACTGCCACCGCTCGGATCGAAGGACCGGAACCGCCGCCTCCTCCTTTCCCTATCATGAGGGCAGGAGGATCACGCGCACATGAAAGGCACCTGGACCCGCGTCGAGATCGCCGGCAAGCCGGCCGACGTGTACGATCTGCGCGACGGCGACCGGCCGCGCTTCGGCGTCCTCTTCCTCCACCCCGTGGGGCAAGAGACGCTCGTCGGCAATGCCGCGTTCACGTCGCTCTTCGACGAGCTGCGCCTCGCCTGCGTCTGCCCGATGGGCGGCTACTCGTGGTGGGCCGACCGCATCTGCGCGGAGTTCGACCCGATCGTGACGGCGACCCACTACCTCCTCGATAGCGTGTTACCCTTCTTCGCCTCGCGCTGGGGCCTGCGTCCTCCGGCCATCGGGTTGACCGGCATCAGCATGGGCGGCCAGGGGGCGTTACGACTGGCGTTCAAGCATCCGCGAACCTTCCCCGTCGTCGCCGCCATCTCCTCGGCGATCGAGTACCACCTGCTGCACGGACGGGGCTTCAGCCTCGACGCGATGTACGACAGCAAGGAGCAGTGCCGCCAGGACACCGCCCCGATGCACATCCACCCGTCGCAGTACCCGCCGTACATCGACTTCTGCATCGACCCCGGCGACCACGACTGGTTCCGCGGCAACGACCGCCTGCACGAGAAACTCGGCGCGCTGGGCGTCCCGCACACCTGCGACCTGACGACACGCGCCGGCGGACACTCCTGGGAGTATTTCAACCACATGGCGAGCCGCACCGTCCGCTTCCTCGAGGCGGGGTTGATGCAGGAGAGCCGACGGCTGCTATGAGGCTGTGTCCTTCGATTTCAATAGACCGAAAAGCGGCTAAACAAGAGCGATCCGCCAGGATAGGATAAGCAAGAACCGAGCCGCTAACCAGGAGGAATCCTATGCGTTTCTGCTGGCCCGAAGATACGAACTTCCAACACTTGGTCCTCGATGTCGAGCAGGACTGCTGTGACGAGTGTGGCCGTCGGCTGCACATCTGCGACCACCGGATCCGCCACATCTAACCCCCTCGAGCATCCCCTCGAACTGTGCTGCCGCCTCGCGCACTGTCCCGACCCCGCCTGTTCCTCTCGCCCGCATACCCTCAGCCCCGCCGCTGAACTCCCCATCGCCCTCCCCGGTTGGCTCCTCGGCTGGGATGTCTTCGCCTTCAGCGGGCATCGTCGCTTCGCTCGACACGGGTCCATTCCTCTTATCCGCAACGAGCTGCGCGGCTCTTACCGTATCGCGTTGTCCCCCGATGCCATCTCGGTGTATCTCCAACGCTACCAGACCATGCTCGCTGCTCGGCAACAGGACTTCGACCGCTTGCAACAAGCCTACCAGGGTATCGACAGGGTAGACCTGGCCAGCGCTGGCTTGCAACCCGAGAAAGGTGATGAGACCCTCTACGCCGTCCGCGAACGGAAGGCCAAACGGGTCTGGTTTGCCGAGGCGTTGCTGTCGAGCAACGAAGACGAGGTGCGCCGCCTGTTGGTGCGGGCGAAGGAGATGGGCGCCCAGTTGGGCAAGCCGATCCGGTTATGGATGTCGGACGAACAGGATGCCTTCGTCAAAGGGATTGCTGCGGAGTTCTCGGGCGTCCCTCATCGTTACGGCGGCAACCACTTCCTGCGCGACCTGGCCAAGCCGACGCTCGCCAGCGACAGCCACGCCAACGTCCAGATGCGCAAGAAGGTATGCGGCCTGTGTGCCATCGAACGCGAAGTAATCCAGCAGCAAAAGCAGCCAACCCCCGGCCCAATTGCCGAGCAAGAGCAAGACGAGGACATCGTGGCCGACCCCGGCGCGGCAACGGCACCGGCGGTTGGTCGAGCGTCCGAGGTGGCCGTCGAGACGGCAGTCGAGGGGAGCCGCGGAGTGGTGCTGGATTATCGTGCGGCGGTGCGAGGCATCCTGAACGACGACCAGGGCGGGGCGCTGCATCCGCCCGGTCTGCGCATGGCCGAAGCGTTGACCGAAGTGCGCGAGTCGTTGCAGAGGAACCTGGACGTGAACGAGCCCGGAGTCGAACACGGCCAACGGGAGCGGTTGGCGGAGTGCATCGCTAGGGGCTTGGAAGAGGGGAAGGCAGACCAGCGAGAAGGGAAAGAGCAAGGGAAAGAGCATGGTGTACGTTGACAGTCTGACATGAGATAGCGTACGTTGACAGTACGAGTGGATCATCAGACCAGTGTTATGATTCTGTAGTTATGGGGGATACCACAGGGCGCGACATACACGCAGACACTGATTGTTGTTTCATTCAGTAATCGAAGTGCCACATGCAATGACCATCACCATACACTTCTCTTGAAGCGTGCACCACCCTTGCGTTGTGAAGTCACTGTGAAATCAGCAGTCAGACGATGAGAAAGTACAGTGTTACTTGCCAAGCACTACTATTTTCCATGTTCTCTCGCTGATACTGTCTGTATTTTCTCAATGCAATGGTGGTGCACTATGTTACTTTTGACCTAGCTACTAAGCATCACTTATTAGAGTCTCTAGTGCGATTCTTGTTTGAACCAATC
>JANXSH010001331.1 GCA_025356615.1 Planctomycetia bacterium
GTTCGCCGAGCACCGCGAGTACGTCCCCGGCATGGACCCGCGCCACGTCGATTGGCGCGTCCTCGCCCGGCGCGACAAGCTCTACATCAAACAGTATGAGGAGGAAATCTCCCTCCGCTGCCACCTCATCATCGACAAGTCTGGCTCGATGGACTACAAGTCGGACAAGGCCGGCCTGACGAAGTTGCAATACTCCTGCTACCTCGCGGCCAGCCTCGCCTACCTGATGGCGTTCCAGCACGACGCCTCGGGGTTGATTACGTTCGATACCGCCGTCCGCGACCAGATCCCCGCGAAGCAGGGGCCGGGGCACCTCCGCGTCCTCATGGACACCCTCGAGAAGACCAAGGCGGGCGGCGAGACCTCGATGGCGACGACGTTGCACCGCCTCGCCGAGTCACTCAAACGTCGCTCGCTCGTCATCATCCTGTCCGACCTGTTCGACGATCCCGAGAAGCTCGTCGGGGCGCTGAAACACTTCCGGCACGCCCGGCACGAGGTCGTCGTCATGCAGGTCCTCGACCCCGCCGAGGTGAACTTCCCCTTCGACGACGTGACGCGCATCGAGGACATGGAGAACGGCCGCGAGGTCACGAGTGACCCGCGCGCGTTCCGCAACGCCTACCTCGAGGAGTTCGGGCGCTTTCTGGAGACGGTCCGCGGCGGCTGCCGCTCCGCCGGGATCGACCACGTCGTCGCCCAGACGGACCAGCGGTTCGACCTCTTCCTGGGCAACTATCTGGCGCGACGCCAGGGAATGAGCGTGTGAGCCGACCATGAACTTCAGCTTCCTCAGCCTCCCCTACCTGTTCGGCCTCGCTGCCGCGCTCATCCCACTCGTGATCCACCTGAGCCGGTCGCGCCGCACCAAGAAGATGCGCTTCTCGACGACGCGCTTCTTCACCGACCAATTCTTGCGCAGCTATCGCATGAATCGGCTCAAGGAGATCGTCCTCCTCCTCTTCCGCATGGCGCTGTTCGCTCTCCTGGCGATGGCGCTGGCCCGGCCCTTCTTCGCGCCAAAGGGGGCCATCGCCGCCGGAGGCGCGGGCGGCAAGTCGCGGGTCGCCATCCTCGTCCTCGACGACAGCGCGAGCATGGGCCTCGCCGAGAACGATGTCACGCTCTTCGCCAAGGCCAAGCAGTCCGCCAACAGCATCCTCGCCAGCCTCGGCAGCGGCGACACCGCGAGCGTCATCCTCGCGGGCCGACGGGCCACCGGGCCGGAGGTGCTGTTCCCCGAACCGACCGGCAACCTCGACGACGTGAGGGCGGCCATCGCCAAGCGACAGGTCGCGGCGCTGGGGACCGACCTGACCGCCGCCATCACCCGCGCCGAGGAGCTCGCCATGCTGGCCCGCGCCAACAAGCGGTCGGCCACGGTCTACGTCCTCAGCGACCTGCAAGAGAGCGGCTGGGACGCGCCGACCGGCGACACCGCGCGGAGCGATAACGCGGACATCAGTTATGTCTTCGTCAACCTGAAGCCGGCCAAGACGCCGAACAACCGCGCCGTCACCGCCGTCCGCTACGCCGCGACCCGGCCGCGCGTCGGCATGCCGTTCGCGCTGCGACCACTACTGTCCCTCGGCAAGGACGACACGAAGGAAGCGACGGTCAAGCTATTCATCGACGGGGCCAAATTCGGCGAGCAGAAGGTCGAGCGACTGCCCGGCAACAAGTGGGCGTCGCCCCGCTTCTATCACACCTTCGGCGAGACCGGCTGGCACGGCGGGTACGTCGAGATCGACGACGAATCGCTCGCCGCCGACAACAAGCGGTTCTTCACGCTCGAGATCCCGACCCAGACGCAGACGGTCTCGATCCTCGCCGTCAACGGCGCGCCGTCGAGCGTCGCCCACCAGGACGAACTGTTCTTCCTCCGCTTCGCGCTGACGGCGGCCCCCGAAGGGCAGAAGGCACCGTTCGACATCACCGCCATCGCCCCGAGCGAGGTCGCCTCCAGCGAACTCAAGAGCTACCCGCTCGTCGTCCTCGCCAACGTCGCCGAGTTGTCCGAATCCGCGGTCGAGAAGCTCGAGGACTACGTCGATGGCGGCGGCAAGCTGCTCGTCTTCCTCGGCGACCGCGTCGTCCCGGACTCGTACAACCGACTCCTCGCCGGGGCCAATCGGCGACAGGGCGGCCTCTTGCCCGCGACGATTCGCGGCGTGGCCCCCAAGGCCGCCGGACACATCGCCTCGATTCAGTACGAACACCGCGCCCTCGCGGCGTTCCAGGAGCCGAAACTCGGCTCGCTACTCGGCCCCGGCCTGACGTTCGAGGCGCTGGAACTCGACGCCCCGCCGCAATCGGTCCTCATGAAGTCCAGCAACGGCCTGCCGCTGTTGTGCGAGAAGTCTTTCGGTAAGGGCCAGGTTTTGCTCTTCGCCTCGACGTGCGATCGCGATTGGAGCGACTTCCCGATTCGGCCCGGCTTCCTCGTCTGGTCGCGCTCTTTGGCCGAGTACCTTACCCAATCAGCCCTGTCTCTCCAGACGGGCCACCGGACGGGCGATATCGTGCGCCTGGCAACCCCGCCTGACGACAAGGGCGTTCTCATGGTCAAGAAGCCCGACGGCACGCGCGCCCTCGCCATGCGGGCGAGTGACGGGTCCGGCGATTTCGAGTGGGCCGACACCGTCGAGCCGGGGGTCTACACCGTCCTGCGGTCCGACCAGCAGACCCAGATCGGCCTCTTCGCGGTCAACCTCGATTCCTACGAATCGGACCTCGTCTACCTGTCCGATGGCCCCGATGACGAGACGCCGGAACAGCGGCGGACTGCCGTCATGAAGGAGTTAAAGACTCGACTCGGCCAGGCTCCGTTCGTCGGCTACATCGACGACCCCTCGACGCTGAACGAAGCCCTCGGCAAGAGTCAGGGCGGCTTCAAACTATGGGATATCGTCCTCCTCGTCGTTCTGATGATCGCCCTGTTCGAGCCGTGGCTCGCCAACCAGATCAGCGGGCGACTCTTCTCCAAGGCCGCGAAACCGCTCGTCGTGCCCGGCCCCCAAGCGGCCCGAGTTGTCGAGACGCCTCAACCGATCAGCGAGGGAGTACGATGATGCCCACCCTATTCGCGAGCCTACGTCTCGAAGGACTCGTCGGCGGCTGGTTCTGGCCCTGGCTAATCCTGATTCTCGTCGGCATAGCGTTCCTGTTCTGGTCGTATCGCGGCATCTACCTCCGC
>JANXSH010000961.1 GCA_025356615.1 Planctomycetia bacterium
GTCGCACCATCGATCTTGGAGTTACGGAAACAAGCAACAGCCCTGCATAATGTTCACAAGCCCCGCTCGCCTCACCCCTGAAGGTAATTCGTCGAAATCACCATCCGCCCCGCCCTCCGATTCCCCTGCAACAACTCGATCGTCGTCGGCACGCCGATGGGCAGCTTCAGCAACATCCGGTGGATGTCATCGACGCTCGCGGTCGGCTGGTCGTCCTCGAATCGTGACGAGGCGAATGGACATGGCTGCCACCTGTTATGTGGGCGGTTCTGGGGAGAAGACGTATAGTCGGCGCGGGGCGAAGGGGGATGTGTCTCTTGGTCGGAAAACCGCACCCAGAATCGTGCCCCGAAGTTGGTTCTGCATTGGGTTCGGCGACGAATGCCTCACCCTCACAATTCGACACCAGCGATCGATGCGGGTGCCTTCCACGGCTCGGCATACCAAATCATCATGGATTCGAGGTGATCGGTCGCCCCGTGTCGTAGTCCCTGCCCAACCAGACCCCTAAACAGTCTCATCCCCGACGGAGGGTTACACTCTCCGCTCTCGAGGGAACGACAAAACTCCGTCTCGCCGCTCATTCACCCCCAGAATCTACTTGACACTCACCCTCCCTCTCGCTGTCATTAGAGGTACGTCTGGTTCTATCGTATCGAATGCCTCTTTGCCGATTCGGGGAACTATTCTGGTCCTAGGGTCGTCCGAATCCTGGAAGATTCTATATTGGTAGCAGCCTATCTCGGATTCTGAACGATTCTCCGGTCGTGTCGGATCGATGTGAGGACCGGAAGCAGCATCTAGCGACTCATCTATGGGGAAAAGTCAACATGCCATCCGTCGCAGCCTCTTCGCGCCCCCGATTCCTTTCGTTCCTCTTCGTGATCGTGTGTGCGATCTTCGTGTTCGGCGGCGTCGATGAGTTCACGTCCCGCGCGACGGCCCAAGACAAAGACGCACCCCCCGCCGAGGAGAACAAGGACGACAAGGTGGTCGCCCCCAAGGCCGAACAGAAGGGCCACCCGTTCGGTGAGGTCCTCAAGCACATCATCTATTCGGTCGGCTGGCTCTTCGGCCTCGTGTTGCTCTTCGTCTCCATTTCGCTCGTGACGCTCGTCGTCCTGCTCATCATGGAGCTGCGCCTCGACGCGGCCATCCCCCCCTCCTTCGTCGATGAGTTCACCGAGACGGTGAACAACAAGCGGTTCAAGGAAGCGTATGAGTTGGCCAAGGAGGATCCCTCCTTCGTCGCCCGCGTCCTCACGGCGGGCATGAGCCGACTCCAGTACGGCATCGAAGACGCTCGCGAGGCGTCGTACAGCATGCTCGAGAGCGTCAAGGCGGGCAAGGAGCAGCTCATCGTCTACGTCGCGACGATCGGCACACTCGGGCCGCTCCTCGGCCTCGTCGGCACGGTATACGGCATGATCTTGAGCTTCATGACGCTGTCGAGCGGATCCCAGATCAACGCCCAGGCGCTCGCCAACGACATCTCCCACGCCCTCGTCATCACGCTGCTGGGCATCGGCCTGTCGGTGCCCGCCATCTTCTGCCACGCCTTCTTCAAGAACCGCCTCACGCGCTTGTCGCACGACGCCGGGACGATGGCCGACGACCTGCTGACCCAGATGTACTACATGTCGAAGAAGGGCGGAGCCTCGTCCCCCGACATGGCGGCTCCGGCCCCGATCAATCGGGCGGCCCCGCCGCCGATCCAGGGTGGCGTGAAGCCGAAGTGACACGGTGACAAGGTGACGGCGGGTGACAAGGTGACGCGGTGACAAGAGGAATCGCTTCGCTTGGGTAAGACAGTGAAATGGACCGTGTCACCGAACCGGAGTGTGAGCTATGAGTCATGGTGGTGGTAGCGACGACATTGCCGAACCCGATCTGACGCCGTTGCTCGACCTCGTCTTGCAGCTGTTGATGTTCTTCATCATCAACGTGAACTTCGTCTCCGAGCAGGTTAGCGCCGACATCAAGTTGCCCAGTTCGGAGTCGGCCCGGCCCATCAGCAAGGCGGACCCCGCCGCGATCTTCCTCGGACAGAAGGTCAAGACGCTCGAGTACTTGAACAAGCTGACGGACAAGGAGAGGGCGCGATTCCAAAACTTCGACTCGATCGTCCTCATCCCGACCCAGCTGCCGATGACCCCGCCCGAGGCGAAGGCGTGGCTGAAGGATAGGCACGAGTCCCTGTCCCGATTCATGGCACCCAAACCGGTCGATACGATCATCTACTTCCGCCCCGACGCGGACCTCGAGTACGGGGAGATGGTCAAACTGATGACCTACTGCAAAGTCGCCGGGTTCACCCGGATCAAGGTTCGCGCCCAGATGAAGCGCCCAGGGAGTTGATTGCCATGCCACGCCGACCGACCAAGGGCAGCGACAAGATCGCCCTGCCGATCACGCCGATGCTGGACATGACGTTCCAGTTGTTGTTCTTCTTCATCATGAACTTCAACCCCGCCGACCTCGAAGGGCAGATGGATATGTCCCTACCCTCGGAGGATGTCAAGGCGGCAAAGGACAAGGAGGCCGATCCCAAGAAGGCTCCCGAGAAGACGCCCGAGCCGGAGTTCTCCTCCGACCTGACCGTCCAGGTCCGCACCCAGAACGCCGAGGGCAGCGAGGGCGGCATCAACGGCCTCTTCGTCAAGGGTCTGGACGGCAAGGAGGATCCTGTCAACGGCCTCGATGGCCTCAAGACGTACCTCCTGGAGAAGAGCAAGACGGTGGCGAACAAGGATTCGATCAAGATTCGCGGCGACGGCAAGTTGCGCATCAAGCACCTCATGAAGGTCATGGACGTGTGCAAGGCCGCCGGGTACACGAACACGAGCCTCATCGCACCGGACGACCAGCGATGAGCGGCTCCCCCTGACCCTTTCAAACGATTGCACGGGGGAGTATGCGCCCAAAAGGAGACTTTCATGTCACGCCGGAAACTCGAGCCTGACGCCAAGATCGCCCTGCCGATCACGCCGATGCTGGACATGACCTTCCAGTTGTTGTTCTTCTTCATCATGAACTTTAACCCTGCGGACCTCGAGGGGCAGATCGACGCGGCACTGCCTTCGCAACAGGAGCCAGCGCACAACCAACTCATCGGGTGCGTGCCGGCAGGAAATATCCCCCCGGCCATCCCCTCCGATTTGACCGTCGAAGTCCGCACGCGGCAGGCCGAGCGGGAGAATGGGATCAGTGGCATCTTCGTTCTCGAGATGACGGGCCATCGCGTTTCGATCGACGGCCTCGACGGCCTCGCGAAGTATCTGACCGACGCCCGCGCCAACGCTCCCCGCGAGGATACGATAAAGATTCGCGCCGACGCGCGCCTTCGTCTCCAACACGTCCTGAAAGTCCTGGATGTCTGCAAGGCGGCAGGATACACGAAGACGACCCTGATCCCGCCGGAAGAACTCGGTCGATAAGAAACTGGCGTTAGGCGGATCATCTGCTATACTGGATTTGGTGGGAACGATTCTCCTCGTCGTAGCGTCCAAGCCACATCTGCGGAGGAAGGACGACATGAGCGGGCGGTACACCGAACGCGGTCGAGGTTGGGGCGAGCGATTCGTCCTGGCGCTCGCGTTCGCGCTGTCGTTCCCCATACTCTCGTCCGCCGTCGCGCCGCCCGTTCCCATTCCCGAAGAGCCTGGCCCCCCCCTCTTCAACCCCGACGACATCCACACGAACCCCGTCAATATGGCGATGGCGTTCATCGGCAGCACGACGAACCGCAGTTCGGGACCGCTCGCGACCGCCGCGACCCTCGTCATGGGCGTGAAAGTGCGGGCGTGGGATCTCGACGGCATCATGACCAACCGCTACAACCGGAGATCGTTCGGCGCGGCCCTGCTCATCAGCAGCGGATTCAACCCCGGCGGTTCTCCGATCAGCCTGGTCGGAATGCTCCCGATCGGCCAGGAACTAGATTTCTGGGCGCTCCAGAACACGGACAAATTCCTCGACATCCACTCTTCCGAGTTGAGCATCATCGAGGACGGTCGGCGAGTGCCGGACGGCGGGCCGGAGGCCGAGGTCTACAGCCACTTCCTGAAGCGCTCCTTCTATACGTCTCCCAAGGCGTTCGCGAGTGCCGTCCGCAAGGATCTCACCTACACCCACCTCCTCGACGACCCCGTCCGCAATCGCGGCGAGGTGGTTCGGGTCGAGGGCAGGCTCCTCCGCATCAACAGTTTCCGCCCGCCCTTCGAGGTCGAGCAAGAAGGCGTCAGCCAGCTCTACGAGGCGTGGATCTTCAACGAAGTCTTCGGTGCCAGTCCCTATTGTGTCGTAACGACCCACTGGCCGGATCATCTGCCCCGGTCGTATCTCGGCCAGGCGCGGATCAAGGAGATCGTCCGGGTCAGCGCTGATGGGTACTTCATCAAGACGTTCAAATACAAGGCTTCCGACGGCAAGAAGACCGAACGCGACACGCCCCTCGTCGTGGCCCACTCCCTCCGGTACGACAAGCCCGAAGGGGCACCGGAGGACACGAGCGCCTGGATTCGCACGTTGTTCTACTCCTTCATCGGTACGCTGGGCGCGCTCCTCATGGGCGTCTTCGGCGTCACCTTTTGGTATCGTCGCAACGACACCTCGACCCGCCGACGCCTGATGGCCCACGCCCCCGAGTTCGTCCTGCCGACGCCGGACGCGCCGCCGGGATCACCTCCGATGGCGATGCCGGTTCGACCACGCACTGGGATCGATCGTTCGGTCCCGATGGTGCCCCGCATCACCTTCCCCTCATCGGGGAAGGGCGAAAAGGGTGAAAGCCCTGGCCCCAAGGAAGGCCAACCCCCCGACGAGGGCGCTGGGGCGTAGCCGGGGCCACGAAAGGGAGCGACTCATCCTCACCCCTCTCGTGGCCCCGGCGAAGAACCCTGACTCCCTGAATGATCCGAATCAGCCCGACTTCCTGGGCTACCGCTGACTGCGTCGGCCGGGCCGGTGCGATGCACCGTCGGCCATCGTGGCACGATTCATTCGATCTTAGAGTCTAAAGGGTTTCTATCATGGCGGATCCGAACACGAATTCGGCCCCTGGCCGAAAATACATCGTCGCACCGACTGTCGGGCAATTCGGCCCCAGCACGGGCAAAGTCGTCGT
>JANXSH010001351.1 GCA_025356615.1 Planctomycetia bacterium
CGACCCACCCTACGACACGAAAACCCTGGACGATTACCCATGCTCGACATCGACCTGATTCGCAAAGACCCCGCCGCCGTGAAAACCAACTGCGCCAATCGTGGCGTGAAGGCTGATGTCGATCGCATCGTCAACCTCGACAACCTGAGAAAACAACATGAACAGCGCTACGGCCTCCTCAAGCAACAACAGAACCAGGCGTCGAAGCAAATCCCGACCGAAAAGGATCCCGAAGTCAAACAAGTCTTGATAGCCGACAGCAAGCGTCTCAGGATCGAAGTTGGAGAAGTCGAAAAAGAACTCGACAAGGTCAAAGCCGACCTCCGAGCCGCCATCCTGACGCTGCCCAACATGACGCACCCCGACGCGCCCGTCGGCAGCGATGCCGGGGCGAACCACGTCGTCCGTCGGTTCGGCGAGCCGCGCGTCTTCGACTTCGAGCCGAAGGACCACGTCGAACTATGCCTGTCCCTCGACCTCGCCGATTTCGAGGCGGGCGCGAGCGTCGCGGGCCAGAAGTTCTACTTCCTCAAGAACGAGGCAGTGTTGCTGGAGCTGGCGTTGATCCAGTTCGCGATGCAGACGCTCATCCGTCGCGGCTTCACGCCGGTCATCACGCCGGACGTGGCCCGCGTGGAGGTCCTCGAGGGCATCGGCTTCATGCCGCGCGACGACGCCGAGACGCGCCAGGTCTACACGATCGCCGACACCGACTTGTGCCTCGTCGGCACCGCCGAGATCACGCTCGGCGGCATGCACCGCAAGCAGACGCTCGACGCCGCCACCCTGCCCCGCCGCTACGCCGGCCTGTCGCACTGCTTCCGCACCGAGGCCGGCGCTCCGGGCCGGGACACGCGCGGACTGTATCGGGTGCATCAGTTCACGAAGGTCGAGATGTTCGTGTTCTGTCTGCCGGAGCAGGCCGAGGCGATGCACCTCGAGATCCTCGCCATCGAGGAGGAGATCTTCCAGGCGCTCGGCCTGGCGTACCACGTCCTCGACACCTGTACCGGCGATCTCGGCGGCCCGGCCTACCGCAAGTACGACCTCGAGGCGTGGATGCCGGGACGGGGCGAGAAGGGGGAGTACGGCGAAGTGACGAGTACGTCGAACTGCACCGACTTCCAGGCGCGCCGCCTCGAGATCCGCACGAAGGTCGCCGGCCAGAAGGGGACGCAGTTCGCCTTCACGCTCAACGGCACCGCCGTCGCCTGCACGCGGGCGCTGGTCGCGATCCTGGAGAACTACCAGAACGCCGACGGCTCCGTGACCGTGCCCGAGGTGCTGCGGGCGTGGGTGGGCAAGGACCGCATCGCGCGATGAACCGAGGGCCGAACTGCCCGCGACCCGCTCGAGGAATCGAAGAATCGCTCTTGACTTCCTACTTCGATGGTCGAGACTATATATCAGGCCGATTCACTGTCGGCACTCCGTACACCCCCCGGCTCATGGCCGGTTGGCCGACCTATAGGGTCGGCCATTTTTTCTAGGTAGGTAAACTTGACTCGAAGGCGTAAGTGGGTAGAAGGCTTCACGAAAGGAGGCTCCTCACGGCACGCTGAACCCCAAGACCTCGCCCGACCCAGTCCCAAACTCTGGCACCCGTCACGGTCGCTCGCCCGCATTGCCAGCGCCCTACCCGCGCCGATTACACCAACTTCCGTACCTCTCCCGGCTCGACGGCGTCTTCCGACTCACCCTGCGGGTCCGACGCTGCCACAGCCCCGTCTGCCCTCTGCTCCTGATAATCTGTTCGTCCGTCATCCCGTTGGCCATCGTGGCGACACGTTCATACTATGAACGCAACCCACGACCTACTGCTCGGAAATTCAAGTAGGCAGCCGACTATCGGATGCCGCCGTGAGGGAATGATTCCGAAAACGAACCTGGCCCGCGCCTCCGACGGAGTGCGCAGAAACGGCACGGTCCCTCGTTCGGCGACCAGAGGCAGACGTGGTACGGACCTGCCCATCTCCTCGACGACACCCGGCACACGCAGGAACATGACTCGATTCGCTGTTTCCTGGATTCGATGCATGAATCGACGCCCGGCGGGAACTATTCTCGTATGAAGCCCGCGATCTTGGAGATGATCGTCCGCCTCTCCCGGAACCTCGCCGGGACTGGGGCTTCTCATAAGCCGGATGATTCGGACCTACTAGTCCGTTACGTTCGTCATCGCGACGAATGCGCATTCGCCGCGATCCTGGACCGCCACGGCAGGCTCGTATGGGGCGTGTGCAGGGGCTTGCTGCCCAACGACGCCGACGCCGACGCCGCCTTCCAGGCCACCTTCGTCGCCCTGTTTCGGGGGGCCGCGAAGATCCGGCAAGTCGGGTCACTCGCCCCCTGGCTCTACGGCACGGCAGCGCGGATCGCCAAGAAGGCCCGGCAGGCGGCGGCCCGGAGGGGCCGTCGGGAACACCGGGCCGCGAAGCCCGAGTCGGCCCCGGCCGTCGTGCCGGGCGAAGACTGGGAAGCCCTCCACCTCGCCGTCCACGACGAGGTCGCCCGGCTGCCCGTGATCCTCCGGGTCGCCTTCGTGCTATGCGTGCTGGAAGGGCGGCGGTACGAAGACGCGGCGGTGCAACTCGGCGTGCCGGTCGGCACGCTCTCGGCGCGGGTGAGCCGGGCCAGGAAGATGTTGCTGGACCGGCTGAGTACCCGAGGTCTGGCCCCCGCCGTGGCTGTAGCCGCCGTCGCCTATGGCACGGCGAACGTTTCAGCGGCGGTGCCGGGGCCGCTGCTGCTGCTGGTCCGCCACCACCTGGCGGACGGGTTCGCATCCGTTCCCAAGACCATTGTCAACTTTGCCACTTCGGTGGCGGGGGGTGCGTCGATGAAAGTGAAATTGCTGACCGCGGCGGTTCTCATCGCGGGGACGCTGACCGCGACGGCCGGCGGCGTGTGGTTCGGGAACGCCCAGGATAAGGGAAGGCTTCCACCCGGCTCCGGTCCGGCCACCCCCAGAGTCGTCCCACCAAACCCCGGCGTGGTCTCGAAGAAGGAGCGGAAAGTGTTCACGCCCGCACAGGTCGAGAAGGATCGGCCGGAGGGGGAGGTGACCGTGACCTTCCAAGTGGAGGAGGTCGGACTGCTCAACGGCTCGATCAAGAAGGGTGACCCGCCGTTCATGCCGATCTCGCTCGGGACGAGGACGGGCCTCGAGGACCGTCGCAGCAAGCTTGACGCCGTACTCGTCGGCAAGGCGCTGACGCACGTCCACGACCTCGCCATCAGCGACCCCACGGCGCACTTCCGGGGGCGAACGATCGAGGTGAAGGGCAAGGTCCGGTACTCCCGATTTCCCCGAGTCACTCAGCCCGACGGGACGGTGCAAGTTCAGGCGGATAACTACCCGCACTACGATATCGTCGTCGACAGCCTCGACAACTTTCGTGTCGTGGCGGACGCCCAGGAGAAAGGCGCGCCCAGGTCCGGCTCCAGGCCGGCCACCCCCAAAGTAGTCCCACCCGGCCCCGGGGCGGATCCGAAGAAAGCGGTCGAGCCGATGAAAGTTTTCACCCCGGATCAGATCGTCCAGGGCAAGGTCGAGGGGCCGGTGCGGGTCGAGTTCACGGTGGAGAGCCTGTTCAGGTATACCGGGGTCTCGACCGAGAAAGAGGTGCCCATGAACTTCAAGCTCGAGGGCGTCAAGGCCGGCAACGACGAGTTCAACGTCCAGGTCGCGGGCAAGCTGTTTGCTCGGCTCCACTATCTGGGCATCGAGGAGACCCCGGAGGAAGCGGGCAAGCACGGGACCGTGGCGGTACACAGGCACTTCATGGGCAAGAAGGTCCGGGTCAACGGGGTCGTCAAGCGGCTCCCGCACGCCAAGGGCGAGGGCGTGCTGCACTGGTTGCGGATCGACAGCCTCGACCAGATCGAGTCGGTGTCCAGGAAATAGCCCGAGAGGACGAACAACCATTGCAGCAGGCGGCGACCGCGATTCCGGGGCTGCTGGGGAGTCGGTTGCGGATAATCATGGTGGCAGGGCTTTCTCGGGCGCGAGGGGGGCGACGCGGTTGGTAAAGTACCCTCGTTGTAGCCAC
>JANXSH010001359.1 GCA_025356615.1 Planctomycetia bacterium
CGTAAACGCCGCATCAATTCGAGTCGGGTTTCGGATTCCTCGCGCCGCCCCAGACGGCGGAGCGCGTCGAACTCGCCGCGGCGCGCTTTGACCGAGAACGGCTCCAGGCGGAGCCAGTGTTGGAACTGTTCGAGTTCGCCCTGCGTGTCGTCGAGTATTTTGAGCGATCGGGCGAGTTGCTCCCGGTAGTACGTCGCATGCGGATTGATCTCGAGGGCTTCGCGAAAGTATCGGGCGGCGGATTTCGTCGATGCCCGGCGCTGGGCGACCGAAGCGAGGCCGAACAAGGCCAACTCGCTCTCCGGTCGGAGGCGGAGTTCCGCTCGGAAGGCGGCCTCGGCCTCGTCATCCCTGCGCAGGAGGAACAAGGACAGGCCCAACGCTTGCCAGGCGTCGGCATCGCCCGGATTCGCCTCGTGGTAGCCCTCCAACAGGTCGACCACCTTTTCACTCGAGTCACCAGGCTCCCCCTTGGCGAGAACCCGGAGCATCGAGTAGGCGATGGCGAGGTTGCGCTTTCGCGCGGAGGTCGTGGGGGAAGATTGGTTCTCGTGGAACAGGGCCAGGCCACGCGGTTGTTCCTTGCCTTCGGGCTTCGGCGGCGAGGGCCGACGGACGATCCGGTGATCCGTCACGGCGGTGTGGGCGATGTCGGACGCGGAATAACGCGGCATGTGGCAGTCGATGCAACTGTCCTGCGGAGTGACCTTTAGGCGATTCGGTCGTGGCTCCTTGCAGCTCGCCTCGGTATGGCACTCCATGCACTTCTTGCGGAAGTAGGATATGCGCTCGGCGGGTTCGGCCTTCCGGTGCGGGTCATGGCACGAGATGCAGCCGAGTTTGCGTTCCGAAGTCGTCTTCGTGAAACACTTGCTCTGGTACATCTGTTCGACGTGATTGACGGCGGTGCGGTTCTCACTCCCCGCGTCGGCATCGACGTAGACCGCGAGGAACTGCTCGAGCGGCATGCCGGGCCGGAAATCGGCAGCCTCCCGGCCCCAGGGGGACACGCGCACTTGGCCCTTGAGGTGGCATTGCTGGCAGACGTTCTCGCGGAGCTGCCAACTCAGGTGCTTGGGATTGACGATCGTCCGGTCGTAAGGGTCGTCGCTTGGCACTTGCTCGGGGAGCTCGTGCAGGGCGACGTGCTTCTCCCCCGGCCCATGACAGCGCTCGCAGCCGATGGCAAAGCCGTCGAACACGCCAGGCTGGAAGCGGTTGGCCTGCGTTTCATGCGGTCGGACGCGATTGCTATGACAGAACAGGCACGACGCGGGGATCGGGCGGAGTTTGGGGGTGAACGGATCGAATCCGGGCGAGATGTCCCAGATGTCCTTGCCCGAGAACCAACTGATCGGCGTCTGGAAGACGCGCCCGTCGATCTCGGTGAAATAGGAGAATCCCCGCGTCCCCGAGCCGACGCGGTAGTGGACCTCGTGATCCTGCGTGAGGATGGGTTCGCCTTTCGTGTCGAGTTGCTCGATGCGGTGAGTCATCGCCCCCTTGTCTGCCAACACCTGAAAGCGGAAATGGCCGACTCTTACGGGGTGATTCTGCCTCGCGGTGAGCGCCTGGGTCGGCGTAAGCTCCCGCGAGGGGGACATGGTGCAGCCCATCGGATGCCGGGCATACGTCTCGCAGATTTCGAGGTGGCAACCGGCGCATTTCGCGTCGCCGACGAAGCGGACATCGGGATGGACGTTGAGGAACGGCCCGTCGTAACTCAGGCGAGGGTCCGGCGGGGCGGTGTCCTTGGTAGAGAGCGTGCCTGGACGGATCCAGACCCACCAGGCGATGGCCGACCCGGCGACCAGGAAGGAGGCCAGGAAGAGCAAGGCTCTTTTCACCGTGCCTGACCTCGAGTCGATGGTTGCCGCCATAGGGAGCATTCCGCCGGGTAAGGAAGGCCAGGGCTTACTTCGGGGCGATCGGGAGCGGATCGGGAATGAGCGGTGCCTCGAGGACGAGGACATCGGCCCGCATGAGTTTCAGATACCCTTTACTGATCGGCTTGCCGTCCGCCGAGACGACCACAAGAGTTTCGACGGCGAGGCGCTTGCGGAGCGTGTCGAGGTCGATCTTCTTGCCGTCGGCGTTGGTGATCTTCGCCTTCTTCAGATCCCAAGATTTCTTGACGGTCGATTGGACGGTGACGGGAACGACGACGGTTTCCTTGACCACCCTGCCATCGACCGTGCGCTCACGCTCTACGGTTTGGTAGACCGTCTGGATGACGGGCGTGATACTCACGAGTGAGTCCTTCTCGACCTTGGCCTTGACGATGAGGGGCGGTGTGCCTTTGATGGAGTCCGAATCCGGTTCGGGGGCAGGCTGTAGCAGGGCGCTAACGAGCAAGAGGGGGAACATGGGTGTCCTCCTGGGCGAAAAGGGTGAGAATGCTTTTGTTGATTTCTTGCCTGCGCTGGCAATGGCGAGATCGCCAAAATTACTTTGTAGGTGGCAATATGACCATTTACTTTAGTCC